>JANNWA010000487.1:0-6094 GCA_031408275.1 Pseudomonadota bacterium | reverse complement strand
CGAATACCACGATCGCTTCCACCATTTTTCGCTCTCGGACGAGATCGCCGAATACGAAGCGCTGGTGACGGACGAGTGGCGCAAAGTTACCCGGGGCAAGACCGATACCGACTCCATGAACACGGTGTTTCTGTGCCTGGCCGCCGGCAAACCGCCCAAGCCGGCGATCACCGCGGCCGAGGCGAAGACGGCCATCCGGGCGATTCGCGCAGGCGGCGCTTCGCTCAAGAGCGTGCCGGAATTCATCCGCCGCAGCGCCCCGCACCAGATGGTCGACGGCCTGATCTCCCTTTGGGAGCACGAGTTCCATCCGGAGATGATCGAACAGCTGATCCTGGAAGACACCCACGAGGACGCAGCCTCGCTCGATGCAACCGTGCGCGTGCTCGCCGAGCATTGCCACATCACGCGCCCAGCCAAAAAGCGCTGAAACCTTCACACCGCCAGAACTTCGCCAGGGAAACTCAGCATGCAAACCGAAAGCTTCATCCCCGGCAAGGACGCCTCGCTCGAATCCACCATCCGCACCATGCAGGACAAGCTCGCCGCGCGCGGCTTCCACCTGGATGAATCGTCGTGGCTCAACCCGGTGGAGTCGATCTGGTCGGTCCACGTGCGCGACCGCGACTGCCCGATGCTGTTTGCCAACGGCAAGGGGGCGACGAAACTGGCCGCGCGCGCGAGCGCCCTGGGCGAGTTCTTCGAGCGCCTGGGCACGCACTATTTCTGGACCCACTTCTACCTCGGCGAGACCCGCGCCAACCGGCCTTTCGTGCACTACCCGCAGGAGCGCTGGTTCGAGCCGGGCGATGATCCGGCATGGCCGGCCGAGCTTCTGAATCCCGAGCTGCACGCCTTCTACAATCCGGACAGCTCGATCGACCGCGAGGTGCTGGTCGACCTCAACTCCGGCAATGTCGGACGCGGCATCTGCGCCCTGCCCTACAAGCGCCTGCGTGACGGCGCCGAGACCTGGTTCCCGGTCAACATCATCGGCAACCTGTATGTGAGCAACGGCATGGCGGCCGGCAACACCCTGATGGAGGCGCGCAGCCAGGCCCTGTCGGAAATCTTCGAGCGGCACATCAAGTACCGCGTCATCAGCGAAGGCATGTGCCTGCCGGAGGTGCCGGAGCACGTGATCGCCCGCTATCCCGGCATCGCGGCCGGCATCAAGGGCCTGCGCGAAGCGGGCTTCGGCATCCTCGTGCGCGACGCGTCGCTCGGCGGCCGCTACCCGGTGATGAACGTCACCTTGCTGCACCCGAAAGACCAGGGGTGCTTCGCGAGCTTCGGCGCCCACCCACGGTTCGAGATCGCGCTAGAGCGGGCCCTCACAGAATTATTACAAGGCCGCGCGCTGGAGTCGCTGGAGGGATTCCCCGAACCCGGCTTCGACATGGAGGAAATCACGCTCCCCTCCAACTTGGAAATCCACTTCGTCGATTCCAGCGGCGTGATCAGCTGGAATTTCCTCGGCGACAAGCCCGACTTCCCGTTCGCCGACTGGAACTTCAGCACCACCACGGCCGAGGACTACGCGTGGCTGTGCGAGTGCGTCGCCGGCGAGGGCAAGGACATCTACGTTGCCGACTTCACCGAGCAGGGGGCGTACAGCTGCCGCATCCTCGTGCCGGGAATGTCCGAGATCTACCCGGTCGAGGACCTCGAGTGGGAGAACAACAGCGTCGGCAACCGCATCCGCCCGGCGATGGTCAGGTTGCAGGCGCTGAATGACTCCGAGCTCGCAGAATTGCTCGCCGAACTGCAGACGCTCAACCTGAACGACGAGCGGCCGCTGTGGGAGATACTCGGCCTCGCGATCCCGCTGGGCACCGTGTGGAAGCAGTTGCGCATCGGCGAACTAAAGACCCTCATCGCGCTGGCGATCGGCGACGAGGAGGCCATCCGCGAAGGCTGCGACTGGATCCACCACTACCGGCAGATGGAGCCCGCCCGCCGGCTGGTGTACCGCTGCATAGAGAGCCTCATGCAGCTCGAGGACATCGCCGCCCACCGGCGTTCGCTCGACCTGCTTTACGGCGCGGACGTGGTGCGCCAGGCGCAGATGCTGCTCGACCGCAGCGACCGCTTCTTCGGGCTCGACCCGCTGGGCGCCGACATGGAAGGCAGCGCGATGCATCGGACGCTGCTGGCGGCGTACGACAAGCTGTTCGCGGCCTAGACGCGTTCAGCCGGGGACGAGCTGCCTCGGCCGGTAGATCGAGGTGTGCAGCACCTGCGCGACCGGGCGGGTGCCTTCGCTCAGCACCAGCACGTCGAGCTCGACGAACAGGTGCCCCTTACGCTCGTAGTTTGCGGCGACGCGGGAGTGCGCGATCAGGGTCTCGCCGACGCGCGCTGCGCTGAAATTGCGCACCTTGCTCCCCATGTGGATCCACGGCCCGAGCTTCACGCTCTCGAGCAGCGCGCGGTTGCACATGCGCAGGACCATGCCCGGATGCACGAGCTTTTCCCTCGAATACAGCGAATCGGTCTCACGCACGTCGCGAAGGTAGTCATCCACGGCCGAGGCATCGGCCAGCAACGGAAACGAACTCAGCGGATTGCCGGCCGCCAGCGATTCCGGACTGGCGGCAGGACGCGCTTCGGTCGCAGGGGTAGCCTGCGGCGGGTAGCCCTCGAGCGCCGGCGCACCCTCTGCGCCGTCCGGCAGGCTCGCGCTCGCGGTCGCGCAGGACACGCCGCGCGATAGCAGGTCCAGCGACAAAACGCCGCCGTCCTCCCGCCCCGCCACCTCCGCCATCTCGCCGTCGTACACCGGCTGCGTGAAGCGGCACTCGGCCGTGCCACGTTGGAGGAAGGCGCGTCCCCAGCGCTCCACCGGCAGGTGCATCATGTAGGCGTACATCTCGACACCGGGGACGAGCGCGCCGGAAAAGCCGAGCCGCTGCGCGACCGCGTCGTCGTGGATCTTGTTTTCCGACGCGTGCGCGGTGTTGTAAGCCTGCACGCGGTAGGCGTTCACCGGAGATTTTTGGCAAAGAACGCCATAGTGCGTCCCCAGGCCAGTTCAGCCGCAACGGGGTCGTATTTCAGCATCGCCATGTTCTTGGAGTCAGCGGTCTCGTTGGCGAACGCGTGCTTGCAGGCGTAGCGGTGAAACTCATAGTCCACCTTCGCAGCGCCGAGCATCTTCTCGAGGTCATCCACCTTGGCGATTGGGAACGCCATGTCGTCCGTGGCCCAGTGGGCCATGAGCGGCACCTTGATCTTCGAAGCGTCGATGTATTCCAGCGGCGGATAGCCGTACCACACCACGCCCGCATCCATCTCCGGCACGTTGACCGCCGAGAGCAGCGTGAGTGCGCCTCCCATGCAGAAGCCGGTCACGCCCGCCTTCGCGCTGCCCGAGCCTTTCAGGTACTGCACCGCGCCGCGGATGTCCTGGCCGGCCGCGTCGCCGAAGTTGAGGCCGTTCATGAGGTGCTCGGCCTCGTTGGCGGCGAGCGCGACCTTGCCGCGATACAGGTCCGGCACCAGCGCGCGGTAGCCCGCCTTGGCCATCTTGTCCGCCACGCCGCGGATCTGGTCGTTGAGTCCCCACCACTCCTGGATCACGACGATGCCGGGCGCCTTGGAGCCCGCTGCAGGTTCGGCGAGATAGCCATCGACTTCCTGGCCGTCCGGCCGCTTGAATTTGATGTTGCTACCCATGGTTGCTTCCTCCGTTGAGATGACTTGGTCCGACCGATAATTTACACCGCGCGCTGGCGCTTTTTGGCCTTCGGTGCCACCTTCCTGGCGACCGCGCGCTTCTCCGCGGCCGAAAGTTGCTTCATCGCATACTCAGCCTTCGAGGCTGAAGCCCGGTCAGCGTACTCGAAACTCGCCAACACTTTCTTCGGCGGGTGGGAGCGCGTATAGCGTGCACCACGCCCGGCCAGGTGCGCAGCGTAACGCGCCGCCACGTCGACCGTGATCCCGGTATAGATGCTGCCGTCAGTGCATTCGAGCAGGTAGAGGTACCAGGCCTTCATCGGCCCCTCAGCCAATCCAGCGCGCCAATCCCCGCGGCCCGCCCCGTCGCGAAACAGCCGGTGAGCAGGTAGCCGCCCGTCGGGGCTTCCCAGTCCAGCATCTCGCCTGCGCAAAACACCCCAGGCAGCTGACGGATCATCAAGGAGTCGTCCAGCGCATCGAACGGCACGCCGCCCGCCGTGCTGATCGCCTCTTCGAGCGGCCGCGGCGCAACCAGCCGGACCGGCAGCGCCTTGATCGCGGCAGCGAGGCGCCCCGGATCGGCGAAGTCATCCGCCGGCACCAGTTCGCGCAGCAGCGCCATCTTGACGCCCTTGATGCCGGTGCGGCTCTGCAAGTGCGAGGACATCGAGCGACTGCCTCGAGGGTGCGCCACTTCGCGCAGCACCCGCGCCATCTCACGGTCGGGCAGGAGATCCAGATAGAGGGTTGCGGCCCCGGTGACTTCGATCTCGTCGCGAATGACGGCCGACGCCGCATAGATCAGGCTGCCTTCGACACCGGTTTCAGTCACGACGAATTCACCCTGCCGGCGAAACCTCGCGCCGTTGCGATCCGCAAAGTCGAGAACCACCGGTTTCAGCGGCTGGCCGGCGAAGCGCACGCGGAAGTGTTCGCTCCAGCCCTTGTCCACATCGAAGCCGCTGTTGGAGGGGCGCAATGCCGCGATGGACACGCCCCGTTCGGTCAGCAACGATACCCAGGCCCCATTGGAACCCAGCTTGGGCCAGCTGCCGCCGCCAGCCGCGAGTACCACCGCATCGGGGCACGCTTCGGCCTCGCCCTGCGGCGTGTCGAAGCGCAGCGCCCCTTCGGTGCCCCAACCGAGCCAGCGATGGCGGAGATGGAAACGTACGCCGGCGGCGCGCAGTCGATGCACCCAGGCGCGCAGCATAGGCGCGGCTTTCATGCTCTTCGGAAACACCCGGCCGGACGTCCCGGTGAAGACCTCGAACCCGAGTTCGCGCACCCAGGCGACCAGTTGCTCCGGACCGAATGACTCGAGCAGCGGTGCGATCGAGGCTCGACACACACCGTAGCGCGCAAGGAAAGGCTCGAAAGCCTCCGAGTGCGTGAGGTTCAGCCCGCCCTTGCCGGCCAGAAGGAACTTGCGTCCCACCGAGGGCATGCTGTCGTAGACATCGACCTGCGCGCCACCGCGGACGAGCGCCTCCGCGGCCATCAGCCCGGCCGGCCCGCCGCCGACGACAGCCACGGACAACACTATTTTTTCCTTTTCCGGAAACGGATATGGCACAGAACCCGCCCCCAGTATAGGCTTTGTGATCGTAAAGTTATACTTTTAGTGCAATCCGCCCAAGTGCAGCATCAACAATTGCAGCTTTCTGGCAATCCACCAGGCGCCTGACGCTACTTCGGCGCCATCCGGATCGCGCCATCCAGGCGGATCGTCTCGCCGTTCAGCATCTCGTTCTCGATGATGTGCCGCGCCAGCGCCGCGTACTCCGGCGCGCGGCCCAGGCGCGAGGGGAACGGCACCATCTTGCCCAGCGCGTCCTGGATCTCCTTGGGCATGCCGAGCAGCATGGGCGTCTCGAAGATGCCGGGGGCGATGGTCATCACGCGGATACCGTCGCGCGACAGGTCGCGGGCGATCGGCAGGGTCATCCCGACGATCCCGCCTTTCGAAGCCGAATAGGCCGCCTGGCCGATCTGGCCGTCGTAGGCGGCCACCGATGCGGTATTGACGATCACGCCACGCTCGCCCGCAGCGTTCGGCTGGCCCTTGGCCATGGTCTCGGCCGCGAGGCGGATCATGTTGAAGGAGCCGATCAGGTTGATGGTGACCACCCGCGTGAACGAAGCCAGCGCGTGCGGCCCGTTCTTGCCGATGGTCTTCTCGCCGATGGCGATGCCGGCGCAGTTGACCAGCACGTTCAGGCCGCCGAACTCCTTGACCGCGAGCTCCACGGCGGACTTGCCGTCGGCCTCCGACGTCACGTCGGTCTTGATGAAACGCGCATTCGCGCCGAGTTCGGCGGCGTACTTGGATCCGTCCTGCACATCCGCGATGACCACTTTGGCGCCATTGTCGATGGCCATGCGCGCGGTGGCGGCGCCGAGGCCGGAG
>JANNWA010000486.1:0-1856 GCA_031408275.1 Pseudomonadota bacterium | reverse complement strand
TAAATTGCGCACCCCGCGGTTGTAACCTGTTGGAACCTGTCGGCGCGGCTTCAGCCTCGGTGGTTCATTGTAGCGCTTGGCCCGCGAGGCTTAAGCCTCGCCTACACCCGGCCGACGGGTTTGCGGAAAACGAACCTCAGTCGATCAGGTCGTACGCCGGCAGCGTCAGGAATTCGACGAATGTGTCGTTGTTGACGAGATCGGCGAAGATCTTCGCGGCGGTGTCGTACTTGCCGTTGCCGTAAGCGGTGCCCAGCAATTCGCGGATCTTCACCACTTCCTCGGGGATCATCGCGGCCACCATTGCCTTGGTCACCTTGCGGCCGTCGTCCAGCACGCCCTTGGGTGAACGCATCCACTGCCAGACCTGCGAGCGCGAAATCTCGGCGGTGGCCGCGTCTTCCATCAGGTTGTAGATGGGCACCGCGCCCTGCCCGGCAAGCCAGGCGCCGATGTACTGGATGGCCACGTTGATGTTGAGACGCAGGCCACGCTCCGTGATCGGCGTTTCGGGCTCGAACTTGATGAGATCCGCCGCGCCCACTTTCACGTCGTCGCGCCTGGTCAGCGCGATCTGGTTGGGCGTGGGCATCAGGCGATTGAAGGCCTCGAGCGCGACGGGCACCAGGCCCGGATGCGCGACCCACGTGCCGTCGTGGCCGTAGGTGGCTTCGCGCTCCTTGTCGATCTTGACCTTGGCGAAGGCCTCGGCGTTGGCCTTTTCGTCGTTCTTGATCGGGATCTGCGCCGCCATGCCGCCCATCGCGTGGATGTTGCGGCGGTGGCAGGTCTTGACGCACAGCTCGGCGTAGCTCTTGAGGAAGTGCGTGGTCATCGTGACCAGCGCGCGGTCGGCGAGACAGAAATCCTTGTTGTTGCGGAATTTCTTGATGCACGAAAAGATGTAGTCCCAGCGGCCGCAGTTGAGGCCCGCCGAGTGCTCGCGCAATTCGAACAGGATCTCGTCCATTTCGTAGGCAGCCACGATCGTCTCGATCAGCACCGTGGCCTTGATCGTGCCGCGGGGCACGCCGAGTTCGTCCTGGGCCATCACGAAGATGTCGTTCCACAGCCGCGCCTCGAGGTGGCTCTCGAGCTTCGGCAGGTAGAAATACGGCCCGCTGCCGCGCGCAACGAGTTCCTTCGCGTTGTGGAAGAAGTAAAGCGCGAAATCGAAGATGCCGCCGGAGATCGGCGCGCCATCGACGGTGACGTGCTTTTCCGGCAAGTGCCAGCCGCGTGGCCGCACGAACAGCGTGGCGAGCTTGTCCTTCAGCTTGTAGGCCTTGCCCTCGGGCGACACGTAGTCGATGCGCCGGCGGATCGCGTCGCGCAGGTTGATGTGCCCGTCGATGTTGTTGTCCCAGCGCGGCGTGTTGGCGTCCTCGAAGTCGGCCATGAACACGTTCGCCCCGGAATTGAGGGCGTTGATGATCATCTTGCGCTCGACCGGCCCGGTGATCTCCACCCGGCGATCGAGCAGGTCGTGGGGCAACGGCGCGACCTTCCAGTCTCCCGCCCGCACCGCCGCCGTCTCCGGCAGGAAGTCCCACCCGTCGGCCGTCTCGAAGCCCTTCGCCCGCGCCCGCCGCGCCGCGAGGAGCTCGTCCACCCGCGCCGTGAAGGTTCGTACCAGCGACTCGACGAAGCCCAACGCCGCCGGCGTCAGCACCGTCTCGAAGCCCGGCTCCAGCGCTCCCTTGATCGTCAAATCCGCGGTCGTCATGGCAACGAGGAGTGTTAGTCAATCAGTCAATAACGGCAAGTCCCCCTGAAACTGTCGATGGTTTCTGCTGTCAATGTTTGTCAATGACAGCGGTTGACTGGTAAAGATTCCTGACCATTCCATGGCAGAG
>JANNWA010000485.1:0-13677 GCA_031408275.1 Pseudomonadota bacterium | reverse complement strand
CTCGGTGCATGGGGTCGGGTGCCTGGTCTGTGCCCGCGCGGCTCAAGGGTTCTTCACGTACGCGTCGGCGCGCAGGTAGAACCACCAATTGAGCACCAGGCACAACGCGTAGAAAACCGCGAAGCCGTACATCGCGAACTGCGGCGTGCCGGCCTTGATCTGGTTGCCGATCACGACGGGCGCGATGAAGGCGCCGTAGGCGGCGATCGCCGAGGTCCATCCGAGCACCGGGCCGGCCTGCTGGCGATCGAAGACCACGCCGATGGTGCGAAAGGTCGAGCCGTTGCCGATGCCGCTGGCAAAGAAGAGCACGACGAACAGCCCGAGGAAGGCCGGAAAGAACTCCTCCGGCGTGGCCGAGGCGTAGGCCTGCATCATCACGTAGCCCACCGCGGCCGATGCGCCCACCATTACGACCGAGATGACCTGCGTGACGATTGAACCGCCGAGCTTGTCGGAGATCCAGCCGCCGATCGGGCGCACCGCGGCGCCGACGAAAGGCCCGATCCATGCGTAGGTAAATGCGGACGGCGCATTCGGGTTCTTGAGCGTGTGCTGCAGGACGCCGCTTGCATCGGGTACGTGGCTGATGCCGAAGATGACCGTAATCGACAGCGGCAGGGCCATCGAGAAGCCGATGAACGAGCCGAAGGTCACGATGTAGAGCGCCGTCATCGCCCAGGTGTGCTTGTTGCCGAAGATCTCGAACTGCTTGGTGACGTGCTCCTTCATCGCCCCGAAAGCGGCCAGTTTCATCACCAGCAGCGCGCTGATGATGTCGAGCGGAATCGCCACCCACATGCTGATGAGGCCGAGTCCCGTGGGCGCAGGGAGGTACAGGTACAGCCCGAGGATGGAGGGCACGAAGGCGAGCGTGTACAGGTAGGTGATCTTGGCGAACGCGACGATCGGATGGCCGGTGGCCGGCGAGACCGTCTTCAGGTTGTTCATGCCGAACCAGCACAGCACGGCCAGCGGCACCAGCGACAGCAGCCACGCAAAGCCGGCGTTCTGGATGTAGGTGGGCGTGCCGGCCTTGATCTTGCCCATGATCCAGCCGCTGTCCTTGAGCAGCGTCATCGGCTCGCCGCCGATGCTGCCGAACAGGGCCACGGTCATGACCAGCGGGATCACGACCTGCATCGTGGTCACGCCGAAGTTTCCAAGCCCGGCGTTGAGGCCCAGTGCGGTGCCCTGCAGGCGCTTGGGAAAGAAGGTGCTGATATTGGACATCGAGCTGGCGAAGTTTCCGCCGCCGACCCCAGACCACAGCGCCATCATCTGGAACGCCCACAGAGGCCAGTCCTTGTGCTGGAGCGCGATGCCGGTGCCGATGGCTGGCGCGAGCAGCATCGCGGTGGTCAGGAAGATGGTGTTGCGCCCGCCGGCCAGGCGGATCAGGAACGAGGCTGGGATCCGCATCGTCGCGCCTGAGATACCGGCGATCGCGGTAAGGGTGAACAGCTCAGGCTGCGTGAACGGGAACCCGAGGTTGAGCATCTGCACGGTGATGATGCCCCACATGCCCCAGACCGCGAAGCCGCATAGCAGCGCGGGCACCGAGATCCACAGGTTGCGGTACGCGATGCGCTTGCCGGTCGCCTCCCAGAAAGCGTCGTCCTCCGGGCGCCAGTCGGCGATGTCGGCGCCGCGCGCAGGCGCCGCAGGGCCTGTCGGCTGCATCGGCTTTGTACTCAGTGTCTCGGCTGCCATGGTGGTTCCTTTTGTCGTTCAGGTGAGGCGCGAAGGCTCCGCCTGCTTGGGGTTGAGCTCCACGCTCATCGGCCGCACCTCGGTGAAGTACATCCACATCAGCGACACCCAGACGATGCCGAACATCAGCATGAACGCCGACGACCGGACGCCGGTGAGGTCCACCAGCGCGCCGAACATGATCGGCAGGACGAATCCGCCCATGCCGCCGGCGAGGCCGACGACGCCCGAGACCACGCCGATGTTGTGCGGGTAGTCGTCGGAGATGTACTTGAACACCGAGGCCTTGCCGATCGCGAAGGCGATGCCCATGGTGAACATGATGATGGTGAACATGGTCGCGTTGAGGCCGATGTGGAAGGACTTCGGTCCGGACACCGTCTGGATCACCAGATCGGTCTGCGGGTAGGAGAGGAAGAACAGGCACAGCAGCGAGATCCACAGCACCCACCAGGTGATGGTGTGCGCGCCGTACTTGTCGGAGAACCAGCCGCCGATGGCGCGCAGCACGCCCCCGGGAATGCTGAACGCGGCCGCCAGCAGCGCCGCCAGCTTGATGTCGAAACCGTACTCGGAGATGTAGTACTTGGTCATCCACAGGGCCAGTGCGACGTAACCGCCGAACACGATCGAGTAGTACTGGCTGTAGCGCCACACCTTCGGGTCCTTCAGGACCAGCAGCTGCTCCCGGACCGTGACCTGGGCGTCGCCCGAGGCGTGTTCCTCATCCGTGTAGCTGAAGAACCAGAACGCAATCGCGGTGACCAGCATGAGCACGGCGTACACCTGCGGCACCATCGTCCAGCCGTAGGCCACAACGATGCTCGGCGCCACGAGCTTGTTCACCGCCGCGCCGGTATTGCCCGCGCCGAAGATCCCCATCGCGAGGCCCTGGCGGTTCTTGGGGAACCAGCGCGCGCAGTAGGCGATGCCCACCGTGAACGAGCCGCCCGCCACGCCCACGAACAGGCCGGTCACGAGGAAATGCCAGTACTCGGTGGCGCGGGAGATAAACCAGATCGGGAACACCGTGGACAGCATGAGGATGAAGAACACGATGCGGCCGCCGAACCGGTCGGTCCACATGCCAAGCGGCAGCCGGATCAGCGAGCCGGTCAGCACCGGCAGTGCCACCAGGATGCCGAACTGGGTCTCGTTCAGGCCCAGGTTTTGCTTTATCGGGATGCCGATCACCGCAAACATCATCCAGACCATGAAACACACCGTGAATGCGGTCGTGCTCGCCGTTACCACCGACCAGCCCTTGTATGCCTGTGACGCCATCGCTCGCTCCCTTGCGCTTGTGTTCGAAACGAAGGTTAGGCGGGCGCAGACCGGCCGGTTTGATCCAGGTCAACTGAAGATGTATTTACCGTCCATCTTTAAAAAAGCCGCTCTAGAATCCGCCAACACTTGGGAGAAGCACTGCCCGGCGGAGCGCACCGCGCGCAACGCCGTGCGCTTGCCATGCGCCTGACCAACTTCACCGACTACACCCTGCGCGTCCTGATCTACCTCGGCGCTCACAGGGAGGAGGACCGCCTCGCCACCATCGGCGACATCGCGGCCGCCTACGCCATTTCGGAGAACCACCTGATGAAGGTCGTGCACCACCTCGCGAAGCAGGGCTATGTCGAAACCGTGCGCGGCAAAGGCGGCGGCATGCGGCTCGCGCGCGCGCCCGCCGAGATCAACGTCGG
This sequence comes from Pseudomonadota bacterium, assembly GCA_031408275.1. GTDB lineage: Bacteria > Pseudomonadota > Gammaproteobacteria > Burkholderiales > SG8-39 > SZAS-79. The sequence goes on along the minus strand of JANNWA010000485.1, from coordinate 10,264 downwards.
CGCGGTGATTCGCGACGCGGAGGAAGACCTGGCGCTGGTGGAATGCTTCCAGCCGGGAAATAGCAACTGCCCCATCGTGCCCGTGTGCACCCTGCGCAACGTGCTGTCCGACGCCATGGGCGCGTTTTTCCAAGTGCTCGACGACCGGACACTGGCGGACCTGCTGCATCCCCGGACAAAACTGGTCAGGATATTTCGCGACGCCGGCACGCCGCGCTAGCCGGGGCGGTGCCGCGAATGTACTAGTCGTCGCGCTAAGCGACCAGGTTCCAGTTCTCGGTATAGCGCTGCTGGTGGATCACGCAGCCGCCCTCGGTAACCTCCATGACGGCGTAACAGGGCGGCTCATGGTTGTAGCGAAGGTGCGGCTGCGGCTGGGGACCGAGCCTGAGGGCCACCTGGTGCACCGTCGAAGGACAGCCCGCGAATGCGATGCCATGCGACACGCCCGACACCGGCCGGTGCGCATGGCCGAAGAGGATCATCCGGATGCGCTCGCGGTGCGGCGCGACGACCCGCCAGAAATTCGCGGCATCGGAAAGTGCAATCGGGTCGAGATATTCGATGCCGATGGCGACAGGGGGGTGGTGCATGGCGATATACGCCGTTTCGGCCGCCGTCCTGCAGCCGGCGAGCGCGGCCTCCAGCCAGCGCAGCCGGTCCGCACACAACTCCCCTGACGGGTGACCTGCTCGCAGGGTGTCGAGTATCAGCAGCCGACCGCCAGGCACTTCGACTTCGCCGTGGAGGAAGCCGTTCGCATCGACCGGCGTGTCCGGGAACGCCGCGCGCAGGTTGTCGCGCTGGTCGTGGTTGCCGGTCATCACGCGGCAGGGCACTTTCAACAGGCGCAGCACCGGCGCCAGATTGGCGTACTCCTCGGCGGAGCCTTCGTTCACGAGATCGCCGGTTACCAGGCACAGCGCCGCGTCGGCATGGTGGGCGTTAATGTCGGCGACGCAGGCTTCGAGCCGCGCGCGCGGGTCGATGCCGTGCAGGATCTGTCCCGGCCGCCCAACGTGGGTGTCGGTGACCTGGATGATCTTCATCGCGGCCAGGTTCAGGCGTGGCGTGCACGCAGCGCGCGGGCGGCCTGGGCTTCCGCGCAGAGCTTGCGATAGACCTCGTCCACGTCCACGTTGGCCGCCGACCCGGGCGCGAAGCCGCAATCCGGGTTGAGCGTGATGCGCTCGGCCGCCACGCGCCCGAGCGCGCGCTCGACGCGCCCGACGATCGTGTCCACATCGTCGATCGTGCCGGGCGTCACGTCGACGACGCCCAGGCCCAGCTCGAAATCGGTGCGCAACCGCGCGAGGCTCTCCAGGTCGTCGGCGCCGGCGGCGGTGAACTCCATGGTCAGGTGCCGCACGTTCAGGCGGTTCAGCTGCGGCAGGATCGGCCCGTACGTGCCGGCGTGATGCTTCTCCCCGCGCACTCGCGCGCCCGCACGGCGACACAGGTGGACGGCGAACTTGACGCGATCGAACCCCTCGACCAGGGCGTTGATCATGTCGACCGCGAAGTCGGCGTCACGATCCGGGTCCTCGAAGCCGCGCCGGACGTCCGGATCGACGAACAGGCACAGGTGCGGGTCGTCTATCTGGACGATGTCGATGCCGATCTTCTCGATGAGTTCTATCTCGGCGCGCAGCGGCGCCACGCAATCGCGCACGAAATCGTCGCGCTTCGGATAGGCCTTCCTCGAGCGCTGCGGGTGCCAGAGCCGCTCGCCGAGCAGGGCCGGCGCGGGCAGCGTGATCTTGGTGGCGACGTTCGCCACGCCCTTGAGGAATTCAGCCTCGCCGGCGATGAACCCCGCCGGTTTGGGCGTGAGCTTGTCGGTGACGATGGTCCACGGCCGGCCGTCGGACGGATTGACTTCCAGCGTGAAGCCGTGCGCCAGCTCGGCGATCACGCCGATATACGAGCGCCGGCGCCATTCGCCGTCGGTGACGACGTCGAGCCCCGCCATCTCCTGCATCGAGACGACATAGCGAACCGCGGCATCCATGGCCCGCTCATCGCTCGCATCCCAGACCGGCTTGTCGATCAGTTCGCGCACGTGCAGCGGGCGCGGGATCGAGCCCACCACCGACGCTGGAAACAGGGGCAGCGCGCTCACGTCGCCCACCCGTCGCGCGTCCAGTGTTGCTGCGCGAGGTCCATGTCCTGCTGGGTGTCGATCTCGCGGTAGTTGCCGTGCGTGTCGGCATGCCCGAACTCGATGCCCTGCTCGATCATGTCCTGGAACAAGTGGATCAGGTAGGCTTTCTGGAACACCGGGCTCTCCCGATACGGCTTGTCCCAGAACTCCTGCCGGCGGCGATGGTAGTGCTCGCGCAGGAGCTCCCCGCCGCGCGTGCTGAACTTGGCGACACCGATGAACTCGCCGGTCGCATCGTCGTACGGGATGTTGCGCTGCACGCGCTCCACTTTGCCGTTGCGCGCAATTGCCTTCTCGGCGTCGTGCGGCGGATGCTGGCTGCGCGGCCGGTAATGCTCGCGCCAGTCCGTGTCCATGCCCAGGGCGATCTCCGCGGGCGAAGCGACGAGATCGGCGACGATATCGTGCGTAAACAGGATGTCGGAGTAAGTCGTGATGAACGGCCGGTCCATCAGGTCTTCGGCGCACATGAGCGAAACCAGGATGTTGTTGTTCGCCCAGTCCGGATTACGGCGGAACGTGAACTGCGGATACTCGCGCTCGACGGACTCCATGCGATAACCGCCGATGAAACAGATGTCGGTGACGCCGCCGGCGGTGAGCGCCTCGACGGTCCAGTCGAGGATCCGCTTGCCGCGGATCTCGGCAAAGCATTTCGGCGCGTTCTCGGTGGTCGGCATCAGCCGTTGTCCGCGTCCGGCCCCGATGATGATTGCGCGCATTGGCCCGTTTACCCTTGTCGAATGGTCGGGGCCGATGATCGGGCATGGCGGATGAAAAATCAAACCCGTGCCCTCCCCGGGGCAGGTTCCTCTTGACAGCCATCGCGCTCCTCCCCCAACCTTTGCCCCGCTCAGGAGGCGATGGGGGATGGATGCTTAAGGTGGAGCGGCTGACCAAGACGTTCGGATCGCTGGTTGCGGTCGATGACGTGTCGTTTGAAGTGCCCAGGGGCCAGATGGTCGGCATCATCGGCCGTTCCGGCGCCGGAAAATCCACGCTGCTGCGCATGATCAACCGGCTGACCGACGCGACTTCGGGAAGCATCCTGTGCGACGACGTCTTCGACGGGCGGGTGGATGTCTGCACGCTGAAGGGCAAGCGGCTGAGGCAATGGCGCGCCCGCTGCGCCATGGTCTTCCAGCAGTTCAATCTTGTGCCGCGCCTCTCGGTCATCACCAACGTGCTGATGGGCCGGGTCAGCTATCACGCGACGCTGCCGACCCTGTTGATGATGTTCCCGGCGGCGGATCGCACCCTCGCCATCCGCGCCCTGCAGCGGCTGGACATGGTTTCCCACGGGTTGCACCGCGCGGACGAGCTTTCCGGGGGACAACAGCAAAGGGTCGCGATTGCGCGGGCACTCGTACAGGAGCCGAAAATCCTGCTTGCCGACGAGCCGATCGCGTCGCTCGACCTGCGCAACGCGACCATCGTGATGGATTCGCTGCGGCGCATCAACCGGGAAGACGGAATCACCGTTATCTCCAACCTGCACCTGCTGCAGACCGCGAAAGACTACTGCGACCGGATCATCGGCATGCGCAAAGGCGCGATTGTCTTCGACGGCCAGCCTTCCGAACTGTCGGAGTCTTTGGCGCGCGAGCTCTATGGCGGCGGCGCGCAGCAGGGGAACGAAGAAGAGGTAGAGCTGGCGCTGACCGCAACTACGGCACCGGCCGGCCCGCAGGGGACGCAACCATCGAAAGGGGACAATCATGCTGAAAATGCAACTGCGTAATGTCGTAACGGCACTTGCGCTGGCAGCCCTGCTGCCGGCGGCGACGGCGACAGCCCAGCCGGCGGGCGCCTGGCAGAAGAAATATCCGGTGGTGAAGTACGGCGTCATCCCGGTCGAAACCCAGACCTCGACCACCAAGACCATGGACGGATTCCTCCACCACGCCGAGAAGGTCACCGGCGTGAAGTGGGAGCTCTACCAGGCGACCGATTACTCCGGCGTAATCAACGCGCTGATCGCGGGTCAGATCCACCTCGCCTGGCTTTCGGGCTTCAGCTACTGCCAGACCTACGCCGACAGCAAGGGCGGCGTGGAGCCGCTCGTCGCCGCCGCTGCGATCGACGGCTCTATGGGCTACAACGCGGTGGTCGTGGTCAGGGCCGACAGCCCGTACAAGACGATCGAGGACCTCAAGGGCAAGATCGTGGCGCGCACCGATCCCCTGTCAGGCTCGGGCTACCTGATCCCGACCGCGGCGTTCCGCGCCATGGGCAAGCCCGTGGACGAGTACTACAAGAGCCCGCTCTCGGGCGGCCATGTGCAGAGCGTGCTCGGCGTGCTGAAGGGGACTTACGACGGCGCTTTCACCTGGACATCGAAGAATGACGGGTTCGGCAACCTGCGCCAGATGATGACCAAGGGCCTGTTGAAGCGCGAGGACATCCGCGTCATCTGGACCTCCGACCCGCTGCCCTCCCCCCCGGTGGTGATCCGCAAGGACGCGCCGGCCGACATGCGCGCCGACATCCTCAAGCTCTTCACCGGCCTCAAGGACGTGGACATGGCGCTCGCGGAAGCCATTGCGCAGGGCAAGACGACGGGCATCATGCCGGTGGCGCACAAGAACTACGAGCTGATGTGCCAGGCCGCGGCCGACGAGCGCGAAGCGCGCCGACGCAAGGCCAAGTGAGCGCTGGCGACATCCCGCCGGCCCGGCCGCGCGGCGCGGTCGCGCGCTTCGACGCGGACTACGCCGCCTACCGGCGCGAAAAGCGGATCTACGCCTTCCTGTTCGGCGCGGCGTTCGTCGCGTGCGTGGCCGTCGCGGGCATTACCGCGAAATTCGACGTGCTGCGGCTGGTCGAGGGACTGCCGAGGACCTCCGAGTTCCTCGTCAAGCTGATCCCCCCCATCGGGTATGCGACTTTCTCCAAGGACGTCGCCGAGTGGTACTGGGACATCAACAAGTGGATGGGCAGCCTGCTCAACACGCTGCTGATGGCGTACCTCGCCACGGTGCTCGGCACCCTGGCTGGCGGGATCCTGTCCTTCTTCGCGGCGCGCAACCTCGCCCGCCACTACCTCACCTACTGGGTGACGCGCCGCGTGCTCGAGGTTGCGCGCACCGTGCCCGACCTGGTCTGGGCGCTGCTGTTCGTGATCGCGTTCGGCATCGGACCGCTGGCCGGGATCCTGGCGATCTCGGTGCATACGCTAGGCGCGCAGGGCAAGCTGTTTGCCGAAGTGAACGAGAACATCAGCCCCCTGCCGATCGACGGCATCCGCGCCTCCGGCGGCACCTGGTGGCAGGAGGTGCGCTTTGCCGTCCTCCCGCAGGTGATCCCGAACTACATGTCGTATACGTTCTGGCGCATGGAGCTGAACGTGCGCAGCGCCACGATCGTCGGCTTCGTCGGCGCGGGCGGGATCGGGCACGACCTGTTCACCGCCGTGCAGCTACTGTATTTCTCCGATGCGGGCGCGATCTTGCTGATCATCGTCGCGACCATCATGGCAATCGACGTGCTGAGCGAGCACTTCCGCCATCGCGCCATCGGCAAGGCCAGCTTCGCGCACTGATCACGCAGACGCCTTCATGACCGTTCAGCTTTCCGACATCACCGCCGCCGACATCGCCGCCGAGCGTGCGAACTTCCCGGGTGCGTTTTCAGCGCCGCTGCGGGAGCGCGCGGCCGCGTGGCTGGCCTGGGGGGGCGCCGCGGCGCTGACCGTCTACTGCCTGCAACGCTTCGGCTTCCTGTCGATGGACTTCATCCACGGCGTGGCCAAGTTTGGCGCGGTCGTGGTCGCGCAGCTCTTCCCGCCAGCGGGCTTCGCCGACCTGCCCATGTTCATCAAAGTCATCGGCGAGACGATCGCGATGGCCTTCCTCGGCACCCTGCTCGGGGCGGTATTCGCGTTTCCGCTGAGCTTTTTCGCCTCGCGCAACATGACCCGCTCGCGGCCCCTGCAGTTCGGCACGCGGCGCTTCGCCGACCTGCTGCGCTCGTTCGACTACCTGATCTGGGCGTTGATCTTCGTGCGCGCGATCGGCCTGGGTCCGCTCGCTGGGATCATGGCCATCGCGGTCGTCGAGACCGGCACGTTCATCAAGCTGTACTCGGAGGCCATCGAGAACCTCGACCGAAAGCAGGTCGACGGGATCGCAGCGGCGGGCGGGAACGGGTTGCAGCGCATCCGCTTCGGCGTGCTGCCGCAGGTCCTGCCGATGATGCTCTCGAACACGCTCTACATGTTCGAGCACAACGTGCGCTCCGCCTCGATCCTCGGCATCGTCGGGGCCGGCGGCATCGGCTTCCTGCTGGCCGACCGCTTGCGCGCCTACGAGCTGCAGGAAGCCTGCCTGATCATCATGCTCGTGGTGCTGACGGTCTACGCGATCGATTTCCTCTCGAAGACCCTGCGCGAGCGCCTGATCGGGGACCACCGCCGCCGCGAGCCGGTCGACGACGCCGAGCAGGTTCCCGCGCCGCGTTGACGGGCGGCGCTCGGGATGCGCAGTCCAGGGGAGGTATGAGCAGGGGCGCAGCCCCCCTTCTCGTCTCGTGTCGCCTAGTCCAGCGTAATCCCCAGCTCGCGGGCCAGGGCGATCCACTGCGGCTTGATTTCGTTGTTGAGCTTCTCGAATTCCTCGGCCGTCCATGGCTTGTCGCGCAGCCCGAATGTCGCGTTGATCTGCTTCACGCGCTGGGTGTCGGCGGACTCCTGGTGAATGGCGGAGATGCGGGCCACGATGTCCTTGCGCAACCCCGCAGGCGCGAACATGCCGATCCATCCCTGGATGACGAACACCTGGTCGGTGTACCCCTGTTCAGTGAACGTGCGAACGTCAGGCAGCCGGGGCGAGCGCACCGTAGTGGGGACGGCGATCGGCCGCACCCGCCCCGACTGCAGGTGCGGCGCCATCGCCGGGATGCTGCCGATGGCCGAGGTGATCTGGCCCGAGGCGAGGTCGGCCCACATCGGCGCCTCGCCCTTGTAGTGAACCGGTTCGATCTTCGTGCCGTACAGCTTGTTCACCTGCGCGGCCACGATGTGCGGGTACGACCCGGCCGAATAGTTTCCCATGGTGACGCGCTCGCGCCGGGCCAGCTCGATGAATTCGGCCATGGTCGTCACTTTGACGCCCGCAGACACCGCCAGCGGCAGGTGCCCGGCGTCGAAGCCCGACACGTAGGTGAAGTCCTTGTCCGGGTCGTAAGCCAGATTCTTGTACAGCACGCGGTTCTGGTTCATCGTGCTGGAGATCGTGAACAGGAACGTGTAGCCGTCGGGCGGCGCCTTCGCCACCTCGGCCGCCGCGATCATCGAGCCGGCGCCGGGTTTGTTTTCCACGACCACCGGCTGGCCGAGCTTCGCGCCGAGCGGCTCGCAGTAAGCGCGCGCGAGGATGTCGGTCAGGCCGCCGGCCGGGAAACCGACGATCACCCGGATAGGCCTGGCGGGCCAGGCCTGCGCCCGGGCGGTCCATGGCAATGCGGATGCAACTGCGATTCCCGCCCCTGCATGCAGCAGCCTGCGTCGTATGTGGTTCATTTCAGTCTCCTCCTCAGGATCGGTCCATGTACTTGTGCCAGTACAATTTTGGCAGGTAAGCCGCTCCCAGAGCGGCCTTCCGCAAATATTCTTCTTAAATCAGGTCATTTTACGGGGAGCGCCTCCAGCATCCCGCGCAGGTATCCCACCGCGCGCGCGGCTGACCCCGGCCCGTCGGGCACATAGTCGAACGGCTCCACAGCGATGTCGCCGGTATAGCCGTGCCGCAGCAGTGCGGAGAGCAACGGCGCGAAGGTGTCCCCGCCCTGCCCCGGACCCTGCCGGTTGCGGTCGTTCACCTGCACATGGGCGATCAGCCCCTGCGGCAGCCAGCGGTCGACCAGTTGATCGAGACCCTCCTGCTCCATCTGCCCGGCCGAACTGCAGTCGAGCATGCTCTTCAGCGCCTGGTTACCGACGGCCGCGACGATTTGCGCGGCTTCATCCAGCGTGTTCACCAGCGGCGTCTGCACCGACGATAGCGGCTCGACGCAATAGGTCACGCCGGCCTTCGCCGCGTGCTCACCCGCGGCCGCCCAGCACGCCTGCGCGCGCGCAAGCGCGGCCTCGCGCGTGTCACCGGGATCGATGCGGCGCTGGCCGGGCGAGCCGTGCACCAGGTACTTCCCGCCGAGTTCGGCGCAGAGGTCGACCAGCGCGAACATCACGTCGAGCGTGCGCTTGCGGGTCGCATCGTCCCGGGTGCTGATCGAAAGCCCCTCAGGCTTGACCAGCAGCCAGTGCAGCCCCGTTACCGCGATGCCCGCGTCCTGCGCCGCGCGGCGCGAGGCTGCAACCACCGCACGATCCATGCGGTGGGGCTCGTCCGACAGCGTATAGGGCGCGACCTCCAGCCCGTCATAGCCCAGCTTGGCCGCGTAGTCGCATTGCCGCGCGAACGGCATGGGTACGAGCACTTCATTACATAGCGACAGGCGCATCGTCATCTTGCGAGCATACCCCGGATGGAACGGAGCACCGCATCCTTGGCGGCATGCACGCAGCGGTTCACCGCCGGCACGTACATCAGCAGCGTGAACAGCGTCACCGCGCAGAGCAGCGCGCTCACCGGGCGCGCGAAGAACGGCGTGAGGTCGCCGTTGGTGATCTGCAGGCCGCGGCGCAGGCTCTTGTCGAGGATGTCGCCGAGCACCAGGCCCAGCACGAACGGGGCGACCGGGTAGTTGCACTTCCTCAGCACGAAGCAGGCCGCGCCGATCGCCACCATCAGCCAGATGTCGAACACGCGCGAGGCGATCGCAAAGGCGCCCACGGTGCACAGCACGAAGATCACCGGCATGATGATCGAGCGCGGGATCCGGATCACCGCGAGCAGCGGGCGCACCAGGAACAGGCCGTAGAACAGCATGCCAAGCGTGGCCAGGGTCGTCATCGCCACCACGTCGTAGACGAACTGCGGCTGGTTCACCATCAGCATCGGCCCGGGCTGCACCCCGTGGATGATCATGGCCGCCATGAGCACGGCCGAGGGCGCGGAGCCCGGGATCGCCAGCGCCAGCGCCGGGATGATCCCGCCGGGGATCGAAGCGTTGTCGCCGGTCTCGGCCGCCATCAGCCCTTCGATGGAGCCCTTGCCGTACAACTCCTTCTCCTTGCTCGCGCGGCGCGCGGCGGCGTAGGAGGACCACGCCGCCATGTCCTCGCCCACGCCGGGCAATATGCCGATGTACACGCCGATCACGCCGGAGCGCAGGATCGTCTTCCAGTACTTCAGCACGTCGGCGATGCGCGGCAGCACCGAGTCCACGGAGTTAACGAGTGCTTTCTTCATCGGCTCGGAGAGCACGATCAGGATCTCGCAGAAGCCGAACGCGCCCACCAGCGCCGGGATCAGCGTGATGCCGCCGGAGAGTTCCGGCCAGCCGAAGGTGAAGCGGTCGTGCGCGTGGATGCCGTCCTGGCCGATCAGCGTCGCAAAGAGCCCGAGCAGGCCCATCATCCAGCCTTTGAGCGGATCGCTGCCCGCGATCGAGCCGGACATCAGCACGCCGAACAGCGCCAGCCAGAAGAACTCGAAGGCCCCGAACGACAGCGCCACCTCCCCAAGCGCCGGCGTGAGCAGCGCGAGGCACACCACGCCGAACAGCGAGCCCATGACCGAGCCTGTTGTCGCGATGCCCATCGCGCGCCCCGCCTGCCCCTTTTGCGCCAGCGCATACCCGTCGAGGCAGGCGGCTGCGTTGGCAGCGGTACCGGGAATGTTGAGCAGGATTGCGGTGCGGCTGCCGCCGTAGATCGTGCCCACATAGGCGCAGATCAGGATCAGGATCGCGTCATTCGGCGGCAACTTGATGGTCAGCGTGGTGAGCAGCGCGATGCAAAGCGTCGCCGACAACCCCGGCATGCAGCCGACCAGAACCCCCACCAGCGTGGCGCCGAGCGTGTAGAGGATCGGCTTGACGGCCATGAAGCCGGCGAACGAATGGCCAAGCAGGACCAGGCCGTCAAACATGTCGCTCCTTCATCGCACCCGCCTCCACCTACGGCAACCGCACGAGGAAGATTTCCTGGAACAGGAACGCGATCGTGCCCGCCGCCCCGAGTGCGATCGTCCCCGCGAC
>JANNWA010000484.1:0-5271 GCA_031408275.1 Pseudomonadota bacterium | reverse complement strand
CGCGCGGTAGACGTACGAGAGGAAATACCCCGCCAGGAAAGGCAGGCAGACGCGCAGGAGCAGGTTGATCCGCAGCGGATCCGGGGCCAACCCCGCCATGCTATTTGGGCGGTGACTCGAGCCCGCCCACGTAGAAGCGGTTCCAGGTCGGGGCGATGATCAACTCATTTATACAGGTGCGCGCTGGCATGTTCGCGAGGAACAGGATCGCCGCGCCGCAGTCCTCGGCCTGCACCATGCGCTCCTGCTGCTCCTTGGAGGGCGGCACGGGGCGCTTCCTCAGGATGGGCGTGGCCACCTCCCCGGGAAGCAGCGAGGTCGCGCGGATGCCGTTGGTGCATTCCTCGATGTTGATCGACTCCGACAGCGCGATCACCGCGCGCTTGGTGGCGTTGTAGGCCGGCCCCGTGAGCTTGGAGGCGAAGCGCCCGGCCCAGGAGGACACGTTGATGATCAGGCCGTCCTTCTGCTTTCGCATCGCGGGCAGCACGGCGTGCACGCAGTAGAACAGGCCCGACAGGTTGATCGCCACCACGTCGTCCCAGGCCTCCGGCGTCACCACGTCGAAATTGCGCGCGGTGGCGTTGGTCCCGGCGCTCGTCACGAGGATGTCGATGCGGCCGTGCTTGCCGAGGATCGCATCGGCCGCCGCCTTGACCGCTTTCTTGTCGGCGACGTCGAGCAGGATCGCCTCGGCGCTGCCCAGCGCCTTGAGTTCCTTCTCGGCGCTGTCGTTGGTCGCTTTCGTCCGCCCGGAGATCACCACGTGCGCGCCCGCCTTTACGAGTTCGATGGCGCCGGCAAGGCCAATGCCGCTGCCGCCGCCGGTGATCCAGGCGACCTTTCCCTTCAGTGATTGGGTCATGGTTGTGCGCCTACCTTTTCTCGTACTGTTTCTTGCCGAACAGGATCTCGCGTTCCTTGTCGGTGTGCGGACCGGGGCGACGGTGCCCGGCGAGGACTTCCAGCGCGCGCTTGACCGCGGGCCGCTCGAGGAGCGCGTCGCGCCAGCGCTTGAGGCGCGGGTAGTCGTCGGCGTTCACGCCCTGCCGCTCGGGAAAGCGCAGCCACGGCACGATGGCCATGTCGGCGATGGTGTACTCGTCGCAGGCGATGTAGGCCGAGTCCTTCAGCTGCCGGTCGATCACGCCGTACAGTCGGTTCGCCTCGTTCCTGTAGCGGTCCATGGCGTAGGGAATCTTCTCGGGCGCGTACGCCAGGAAGTGGTGCGCCTGGCCGAGCATCGGGCCCACGCCGCCCATCTGGAACATCAGCCACGAGAGCGTGGACCATTTCTTGGCCAGGTCCTCGGGCAGGAACCTGCCGCTCTTGGAGGCGAGGTAAACCAGCATCGCGCCCGACTCGAACATGGACAGGGGCTTGCCGCCGGGACCGTCGGTGTCGACCATGGCCGGCATCTTGTTATTGGGCGAGATCTTGAGGAAAGCCGGATCGAACTGCTCGCCCGCGCCGATGTTCACCGGGTGCACGCGGTACGGGATCCCCGTCTCCTCGAGCATGATGTGGATCTTGTGGCCGTTGGGGGTGGGCCAGGTGTACAGGTCGATCATTTATTTCTCCAGATCAGTTTAGCTTCACCAACTGCTTGCCGAAATTCTTCCCCTGCAGCAAGTCGACGAGCCCCTGCGGCGCGTTCTCGATGCCCTGCACGACCGACTCGCGGTACTTGATTTTTCCCGAGGCGACGAGGCTGCTGAGCGCCTTTATGCCCTCCGGATAGCGGTTCACCCAGTCGAACACGATCATGCCCTGCATGCGGATGCGGTTCACGAGCACCGAGCGCATCATCTTCATGCCGTACGGATCGGTCGTGTTGTAGTCGGAAATCAGGCCGCAGATAATCATGCGCGAGGCAAAGTTCATGCGCGCCATCACCGCGTCCATGATTTCGCCGCCAACATTCTCGAAGTAAACGTCCACGCCGTCGGGGCAGGCTGCGGCAAGGTCTTCCTTCAGCTTGCCGGCCTTGTAGTCCACACAGGCGTCGAAGCCGAGGTCCTTCACCACGTAGTCGCATTTCGCCTTGCCGCCGGCAATCCCGACCACGCGGCAGCCCGAGGCCTTGCCGAGCTGCCCCACCACGCTGCCGACCGCGCCCGAGGCCGCCGATACCACCAGCGTGTTGCCCGCGCGCGGGTGGCCGATTTCATACAGGCCGAAATACGCCGTGAGCCCCGGCATGCCGAGCACGCCGAGGAAGTACGACAGCGGCACGCGCGAGCCATCGACCTTGCTGACCTCGCCGCCTTTGGCCACGCCGTGCGTCTGCCAGCCCAAGGACGTCAACACGTGGTCGCCGGCCTTGAACCCGGGGTGCTTGGACTCGACTACCTCGCCCACGGTCTGGCCGACCATCACGGCGCCGATCGCGACCGGCGGCACGTAGCTCTTGGCCTCGCTGATGCGCCCGCGCATGTAAGGGTCCAAGGAGAGCCACAGGTTCTTCACCAGCACCTCGCCGTCCTTTGGCGCCGGGATGGGGGAGGACTCGAGGCGGAAATCATCCGGCTTCACCCAGCCCTGCGGGCGGCTGGCGAGCACGATGGACTTGTTCATGGCGGGGACCTCAGGTGAGACGGCGGACGGCAATGGTAGCGCAGTCCGAGCGGACTTATGCCAGCTGCAGGCGCTGGCGCGCCGCGACGTACTCGGACTTGAGCTGCGCCACCACTTCGGCGACCGACACGATGGACTTGATCTGCCCCACGCCCTGCCCCGCGCTCCAGATGTCGCGCCAGACTTTCTTCTCCGCGCCGCCTTCGGTGCCGAAATTCATCTTGCTGGGATCGGACTTCGGCAGGTTGGCCGGGTCGTACCCGGCGTTGACCACGCTGTGCTTGAGGTAGTTGCCGTGCACGCCGGAAAAGAGGTCCGTGTAGACGATGTCGGCCGCCGCAGCCTTGAGGATCTCTTCCTTGTAGCGGTCGGGCACGCTCGCCTCGGGCGTGGCGAGGAAACGTGTGCCGATGTACGCGAGATCCGCGCCGGAGGCCAGCGCGGCGAGGATCGCGTCACCCGTGGCGATCGCGCCCGAAAGGATGATGGGGCCGTCGAAGAAGCGGCGCACCTCACCCACCAGCGCGAAAGGCGACAGCGTTCCCGCGTGCCCACCCGCACCGGCGCATACGAGGATCAGCCCGTCCACGCCCGCTTCGAGCGCTTTCTCTGCGTGGCGCACGCTGATGATGTCGTGCAGCACGATGCCGCCGTACGAATGCACGCCGGCCACGACTTCGTGCGGGGCGCGCAGCGAAGTGATGGTGATCGGCACCCTGTGGCGGATGCAGACTTCGACGTCGTACGCGAGCCGGTCGTTCGACTTGTGCACGATCTGGTTGACCGCGTACGGCGCGACGATCGCGGCCGGGTTCGCCTTGCGGTGCGCCTCGAGCTCGGTCTCGATCTGCGTGAGCCAGGCGTCCAGCGTCTCCTTGGGGCGCGCGTTCAGCGCAGGGAAAGAGCCCACCACCCCGGCCTTGCACTGCTCGATGACGAGCTTCGGGTTGCTCGCGATGAACATCGGCGAGCAGATCACCGGGAGGGACAGGTTCTGCAGAATTGGGGGGAGTGACATTTTCTCGAGGCTCCAGGGTTACAAGATGCGGGTGCGGATTCCGTAGCGCTCGTAGACCGGCAGTGCGCGCCGATCGCAGGTGACCAGTTCGGCACTCGCCGCCGCCGCGGTTGCGGCCACCAGCGCGTCGTAGGCGGCGGCGCCGGATACCGCATTCCCCGCCGCCCTCACCGCCTGACGCGCTCGAGTGTCTCGCGCACCTGGTCGGCCGAAAGCGGGGGCAATTCGCCTTCCGGTATCGCGACCACCCCTTTGCCGCGCTTCTTCAACCGCATCGGCGTCGGCGCGATATCGATCTCGAGTCGGCCGTCGCCCGCCCGGATTTCAAGCGCCTGGCCGGGCTTCAGTCCCAATGCATGGCGCAGCGCTTTCGGGACTACCAGCCTTCCGGCCGCGTCTATCTTCGTTTTCATGGGTCGAAAAATGCCAATAAAAAAATGGTGCGCCTTCAACCAGTTCCGATCCCCCGGGTCAGGCGAGCATCCCGCCTTTCGCCGCAAGCTCGCGCAGCAGCTTGGGCGGCGCGAACCGCTCGCCGTACTTCTTCGCCAGGGCATCGGCGCGGGCGACGAATTTCGCCGCGCCGATGTTGTTCACGTACTGCAAGGCCCCGCCCGTCCAGGCCGGGAACCCGATGCCGAAGATCGAGCCGATGTTGCCGTCGCCCACGTTGGTGAGCACGTTTTCCTCGAGGCAGCGCGCGGTCTCGATCGCCTGGCGGTAGAGGATGCGCTCCTTGAGTTCCTCGAAGTCCCAGGTCACGCCGGGCTTGGCGAAGGTCTTCGCCAACTCGGGCCAGAGGAATTTCTTGCCCTCCTTGGGATACTCGTAGAACCCGCCGCCGGCCGCGCGCCCGGGACGCTTGAACTCCTTCACCATGCGCACTACCACGTCCTGCCCCGGGGGCGCGACATAGGTCTTACCCTCGGCTTGCATGTCGGCCTTGGTCTGCTCCATCACGTGGAGCGACAGCGACATCGAGGTCTGGTCGATCACCTCGAGCGGCCCCACCGGCATGCCCGCGAGGCGTCCGGCGGCCTCCACGACGGCCGGCGGAATTCCCTCGGCCAGCATCGAGCAGCCTTCCATGACGAACGTGCCGAAGGTGCGACTGGTATAGAAACCGCGCGAGTCGTTCACGACGATGGGGGTCTTGCCGATCGCGAGCACGTAGTCGTAAGCGCGCGCCACCGTCTCCGGCGAAGTCTTGGCGCCCTTGATGATCTCCACCAGCGGCATCCTGTCCACCGGCGAAAAGAAATGCAGGCCGATAAAATTTTCCGGCTTGGCGGACGCGGTGGCGAGGCCGGTAATCGGGAGCGTCGAGGTGTTGGAGGCGAATACGCCGCCCGGGACAAGCTTGGGTTCGGACTCCTTCGTGACCTGCGCCTTGAGGTCACGCTTCTCGAACACGGCTTCGATCATAAGATCGCAGCCCGCGAGGTCGTCCACGCTGGCCGTGGCCTTGATGAGCTGCAGCGGATCGAGCGGGCGCTTCCTCTTGGAGAGGATGGCCTCCGTGTACGACCTGCCCTTCTCCGCCGCCTCGATGGAGACGTCCTTCAGCACGCAGGGGATGCCGCGCGTCGCGGTCGCGTAGGCGATGCCGCCGCCCATCATGCCCGCGCCGAGGATGCCGACCTTGGTCGCCTTCCACTTGGGAATGTCTTTGGGAC
>JANNWA010000483.1:0-3033 GCA_031408275.1 Pseudomonadota bacterium | reverse complement strand
CCCGCCACGACATCGTCACCGCCGGGCGCAGTTCGGGCGACGTGCGGCTCGACCTCACCGATCCGGCCAGCATCGAAGCGGCGCTCGCCGAGGCGGGCAAGGTCGACGCCGTGATTTCGACCGCAGGCAAGGTTACTTTTGCCCCGCTCGCCGATTTCAAGGCCGCAGCCTACGGTGAGTCTCTTCACACCACCGGCATTGCCGACAAACTCCTCGGCCAGGTGAACCTCGCCCTCGCCGCGCGCGCGCACCTGCGCGACGGCGGGTCGATCACGCTGACGACAGGGATACTCACCGAGCAGCCGATTGCGCTCGGCTCCTCTGCAAGCCTCGTAAACGGCGCGGTAGAAGCATTCGTGCGCGCCGCGGCCATCGAACTGCCACGGGGCCTGCGCATCAACGCCGTGAGCCCCTCGGTGCTCACTGAGTCGATGGCGGGCTATGGCCCGTTCTTCCGCGGATTCGAGCCGGTAACAGCCGCACGCGCGGCCCTCGCCTTCAGCCGCAGCGTGGAAGGACGGCAGACCGGGCAGGTCTACAGGATTTTCAGCTAACCGCAGGAAGCCCAACCATGCTCGTCGTCCACCACCTCAACAACTCCCGCTCGCAGCGCGTGCTCTGGCTGCTGGAGGAACTCGGCGTCCCCTACGAGATCAAGCGCTACCAGCGCGACGCGAAGACCATGCTCGCGCCGCCGGAGTTGCGCGCCGTACACCCGCTGGGCAAGTCGCCGGTGATCACCGACGGCGACCTCACGATCGCGGAGTCGGGCGCCATCATCGAATACCTGGTCGAGCGCTACGGCAACGGCAAGCTGGTCCCGCCAGCCGGCACGCCCGGGAAACTGCGCTACACCTACTGGCTGCATTTCGCCGAAGGCTCGGCCATGCTGCCACTGGTGATGAAGCTGGTTTTCGGCAGGGTCGAGACGGCGCCCATGCCCTTTTTCGTCAAGCCAATCGCCAAGGGCATAGCGGCCAAGGTAAAAGCGAGCTTCATCGAGCCGAACATCCAGGCCCAGCTTGCCTACATGGAATCGGAGCTCGGCAAGACGACCTGGTTTGCGGGCAACGAGTTCAGCGCGGCGGACATCCAGATGAGTTTCCCGATCGAGGCGGCGGCGGCGCGCGGCGGGCTGGACGCCGCGCGGCCGAAGCTCATGGCTTTCCTCGAGCGCATCCACGCGATGCCCGCCTACAAACGGGCGATCGAGAAAGGCGGGCCGTTCGAGCTGATGCGCTAGCGGCTTCTGATGGCCGCAAGGGTGGCCAGCACCCGCTGCGCTCGGTGGTAGACCGGATAGTCGACGAACGCGCCGTCAACCTGGATCGAGGCGAGGCCTTCCGATTCCGCGTGCCTGAAGGCATCCACGACCTTCTGCGCGCGCGCCGCTTCTTCTGCCGAGGGCGTGAAAACTTCGTTTACGACCGTAACCTGATCCGGGTGGATGCACAGGCGCCCCTGAAACCCAAGGCGCAGGCTCCGCTCGACCGAAGCCCGCAAACCCGCCACGTCCTTGAGATGCACCCACACCGTGTCGATCGGCGGCTCGATCCCGGCCGCGCGCGATGCGACGATTAACCGCACACGCAGTTCGGCGAGTTCCTCCTCGCCCGCCGTCCAGGTCATGCCCACGTCGCTCGTAAAGTCCGCGGCGCCGAAAGCGACCCGTTTCACCCGCCACGGACCCCGGTAGTCCTTGAGCGAACGAGCGCCGAAAATCCGGTCCAGCCGCGAAAACGCCGCCGCCGTCTCGATGATGGGCATGAGGTCGATGCCGCCCGGCGGCAGCCCGCGCTCGCGTTCCAGGTTGGCGATCAGCCAGTCGACCGTGCACAGGTCGGCCGCGGACTCGACCTTGGGCAGGACGATCCCGTCCACGCCGGGGACAACGACCTCCATGAGGTCCCGCAGGCACCAGTGCGTGCCTATCGCATTGACGCGCACATAGCCCTTGCATTGCCGGGGCAGCGCAAGGGCTTCGATCACGGTCTTGCGTGTGGATTCCTTCTCGGCGATCGCCACCGCGTCCTCGAGGTCGAGGATCACCGCATCCGCGCCGAGCGTGAACGCCTTCTCGACGCGCCGGGGATGATTGCCCGGGGCAAACAGGAAGGACCGCAATACGGAAGGCTGCTCAGCCATCATTTCCCCTTGGGCCTGACTTCAAAGAGGCAGCCGTCGGTCGCGCCGTCCGAACCGCACGCCACTTCCTCGGCCTCCAGCTTGTAAGCCTTGCCGGCGGCGTGACCGACGTATTCGAGCGAGCCCACCAGCCAGCCGAGGAACATGTAACAGACCTTGCGGCCGGCGTCCTTGCCGTACTCCGAGACGAACACCGAATTCCTCACGCGCACGCGCGCATGTCCCGTTTGCGGGTCGACAGACTCGACCTCGAACTGCGCCCAGCCGCGCTGCGAGAGCCTCTTCATGTAGTGGTGGAACACGTCCATGCCAGAGAGGCCGTGGCGCGCGGCTTCCTTCTCGCACCACTGCCAGGCGGACTTGTATCCCGCGGCGTGAAGATGGTTGGCGTACGCCTCGACGCCGATCGCCTGCTCCACGGCCACGTGGTTGTTGACGAGGAAATGACGCGGCACGAGGATCATCGGCATGTCGTCGACGCGCCACTCCCCGGTGGTCTCGTCGACCTGGATGTCCAGCGCGGGCCTGGCCATCGCGGTTACGCGCCCCAGACGTCTTTGAGCACGCGCATCCAGTTCTCGCCGATCACCTTGCGGATGCGCCCCTCTTTCCAGCCGCGCTTTTCCATGGTGGCGGTCAGGTTGGGAAACTCGCCTATGGTGCGCAGGCCTTCGGGATTGATCACGGCGCCGAAATCGGTGAGCTTTCGCGCGTAACCCTTGTCGTGCGTGATCCAGTCGAAGAATTCCTGCCCGTAGCCTTGCGTGAAGTCCGTGCCGATGCCGACCTGGTCCTCGCCGGCGATGCCGATCACGTATTCGATGGCCTCGACATAGTCGTCGACGTTCGATTCCGGTCCGCGCTTGAGGAAAGGCGGGAACATGGTCA
>JANNWA010000482.1:0-7265 GCA_031408275.1 Pseudomonadota bacterium | reverse complement strand
CCGATGCGGTGGTCGAGGCGACCCGTACCAAGCCTTTTCTCGGCATATGCATCGGTTTGCAGATGCTCTTCGAGTGCAGCGAGGAAGGGGATGTAAGGGGGCTCGCAGTTCTTCCGGGATCGGTGCGCCGGTTCCCGGACGGGCTGAAGGATTCCTCGGGAGCCCGGCTCAAAGTTCCACACATGGGGTGGAATCAGGTCGTCCAGACCAAGGCGCACCCGCTGTGGGACGGCATTGCTGACGAGAGCCGGTTCTATTTCGTGCACAGTTATTACGCGCACGAGTCGGACCCAACCCTCGCGAGCGGGCGCTGTACCTACGGTCTGCCCTTTACCGCCGCCGTTGCGAGGGATAACATGTTCGCGGTTCAGTTCCATCCGGAGAAGAGTCAGGCTGCCGGCCTGAGACTGCTGCAAAACTTTGTCCAATGGCACCCCTGACCTTTCCGGTCCATCGAACTCCCGTTTCGGAATGCACCCCTTGAGCCCAGACTTTTCAGCGCAGAGCCTGGCAGTATTTCCATGTTGATCATTCCTGCGATTGACCTGAAGGACGGCCGGTGCGTGCGATTGCAGCAGGGCGACATGGACTCGGCCACCGTGTTTTCGGACGATCCGGTCGCGATGGCGCGCAGCTGGGCCGGGCAGGGTGCGCGACGGCTTCACATCGTGGACCTGAATGGCGCCGTTGCGGGCAAGCCGAAAAATGAAAAGGTGATTCGCGACATGATTGCGGCGGTGGGGGAAACCCTGCCGATCCAGCTCGGCGGTGGAATCCGGGATCTGGACACCATCGAAAGCTACATCGATGCCGGAGTCGCCTACGTGATCATCGGTACCGCAGCCGTGAAAAACCCCGGATTCCTGCACGACGCGTGCTATGCGTTTCCGGGGCACATCATCGTTGGGCTGGACGCAAAGGACGGCAAGGTCGCGGTGGAAGGCTGGTCGAAAATGACCGGTCACGACGTGATCGACCTGGGCAAGAAATTCGAGGATTACGGGGCCGAGGCGCTCGTGTACACCGACATAGGCCGCGACGGAATGCTTACTGGCGTGAATATCGAGGCTACCCTCAAGCTGGCGCAGGCCATCCGCACCCCCATCATCGCGTCCGGCGGCCTCAGCAGCGTCAAGGATGTGCAGGCCGTCTGCAAGCTTGTCCCGGAGGGAATCATCGGCGCAATAGCTGGCAGGGCCCTGTATGAGGGTAAGCTCGATTTCAAGAAGGCCCAGGCCGCGGCTGATAAAGCGGTTGGCAAGGCCTGATCCGCAAGCGTCACCTCGGGAAACCTGCCCGTGAGCCTCGCCAAGCGTGTCATCCCCTGCCTCGACGTTACCGCGGGGCGCGTGGTGAAGGGCGTCAACTTCGTCAGCCTGCGGGATGCGGGTGACCCCGTGGAGATTGCACGACGCTACGACGAGCAGGGCGCCGACGAGCTGACTTTCCTGGACATTACCGCCAGCTCCGATGGCCGGGACATCATCCTGCACGTAATCGAAGCCGTCGCGGCCCGGGTATTCATTCCGCTTACGGTCGGGGGCGGTGTAAGAAAAGTTGAGGATGTCAGGCGCCTGCTCAACGCCGGCGCCGACAAGGTATCCATCAATACCGCGGCCGTCCAGAATCCTGAGCTCGTGCGCGAAGCGTCGGGCAAGGTGGGCAACCAGTGCATTGTCGTGGCCATCGATGCCAAACAGCGCGGGGATCGGTGGGAGGTATACACGCACGGTGGGCGGAACCCGACAGGACTCGATGCGGTCGATTGGGCAAGGCAAATGGAGGCGGCCGGCGCCGGGGAAATACTCCTCACGAGCATGGACCGGGACGGTACCCGCAATGGCTTCGATCTCGGACTTACGCGTGCGGTGTCCGATGCCATAGGCATTCCCGTGGTCGCTTCAGGCGGCGTGGGCTCGCTGGAGCACCTCGCCGAGGGCGTCCTGGCCGGTCACGCCGACGCAGTTCTGGCGGCTTCGATATTCCATTTTGGCGAATACACTTTGGCCGAAGCGAAGAAGTACATGCGCGGCCGGGGCATTGAGGTCAGGCTGTGACGGGCGAAAAAGCGGACTGGCTCGATGAACTGCTTTGGGACGCGCATGGGCTGGTGCCCGTCGTCACCCAGGATGCGGCGAGCGGAAAAGTGCTGACGCTGGCTTGGATGAATCGCGAGGCATTGGCCATGACTGTCGGCGGCGGAAGGGCCGTTTACTGGTCGCGATCGCGCCAGCGCTTGTGGCACAAGGGCGAGGAGTCCGGCCATGTCCAGAAGGTGCTCGAGGTCAGGCTCGATTGCGATGCCGACGTCGTACTGCTGAAGGTCGAACAAATTGGCGGTATTGCCTGCCATACAGGCCGCGAGCGCTGCTTTTACCGGAAGCTGGAAAACGGCCGCTGGCAGGATACCGACCCAGTGTTGAAGGATCCCGCCTTAATCTATGGAAAGCGATGAAACCCGGACTGAACGAGACCCTCGAGCGCATTGCCGCTGCCATCGAGGCAAGAAAGAACGGCGATGCGGACGTCTCCTACGTTGCGAGGCTCCTCGCAAAGGGCGAGGACGCGATCCTCAAGAAGATCGGCGAAGAAGCCACCGAAACAGTGCTCGCAGCCAAGGATGGGGACCGGCTGCACCTCGTGCGGGAAACCGCCGACCTGTGGTTCCACTCCCTGATCATGCTTGCCCACTACGGGCTGGGGCCGCAGGACATCCTGGCGGAACTGCACAGGCGCGAAGGAATCTCGGGCATCGACGAGAAAGCGGCGCGAAAAGACAAGTTGCGTGACGAGGAATGACGCTAATGGAAGACTGCCTTTTCTGCAAGATCGTCCGTGGCGCGATCCCGTCCCGAAAGCTGTATGAAGATGATGATGTCCTCGCTTTCCACGATATCCGCCCGATAGCGCCGGTGCATTTCCTGATCATCCCCAAAATGCACATCGAAACGCTGTACGAGGCCGGCATGGAGCACCACGCCGCCCTTGGCAAGATGCTGGCCCTGGCCGGGGGACTGGCCCGGGAAGCGGGGGCGGCGGACGGTTTTCGCACTATAGTCAACTGTGGGCGAGTGGGGCATCAGGAGGTGTATCATCTGCATATGCACGTGATCGGCGGGCCGGAGCCCCTTGGCCCAATGATCACGAGACGGAAATAGGAGGTTGATATGGGTGGGCTCTCGATTTGGCACTGGCTGATCGTCCTCGTGATCGTGATGCTGGTCTTCGGCACCAAGAAACTGCGCAACATGGGCGCGGACCTGGGTGGTGCGGTACGCGGGTTCAAGGACGGCATGCGCGAGGGCGGCGACAAGCCCGCCGAAGGCGCGGCGCAGCAAGTGACTGGCGCCAAGACAGTCGAAGGCCAGGTCACGGGAAAGTCCGAGACCAAGGCCTAGTCTGGCCGATTTTTTGATGCAGGGCGTCCCCAGGGACGCCCTTTGTTTCTGCGGGTTCCTCTAGTGTTCGATATCGGGTTTTCCGAGCTTGTGGTGATCGGTCTCGTGGCTTTGATCGTCATCGGGCCCGAGCGGCTGCCTCGCGTGGCCCGCACGGTGGGGCACCTCATCGGCAGGCTGCAGCGCTACGTGGCCGACGTCAAATCGGACATCAACCGGGAAGTTGAACTCGAAGAGTTGCGCAAGATGCGCGATTCGGTGCAGGAGGCCGCGGCGAGCATCGAGACTTCGGTGACCTCGGGCCTTTCGAGCACCGAAGCGGAGATCAACCGCTCGATAGTAGATGTGGTACCTCCGGAAGCAGAACATGCCCCCGTCGCGCCTGCTCCGCAGCCGGCGCAGGAAGCTGCCCAGTTGGCAGACAAAAAGCCGTGAGCAGGAGTAGCGCTTGAACACCCAGGAAACCTTCATCTCGCACCTGGTCGAGTTACGTACCCGCCTCATACGCGCGCTGTTGGCAGTGGTGGTGATTTTCGTCTGCCTGTTTCCGTGGGCCAAAGACCTCTATACCCTCCTGGCCAGCCCGTTGCTGGCCTCGTTGCCCCAGGGGGGGCAGATGATCGCGACCGACGTGGTGGGCGTGTTCGTGGTCCCGATGAAGGTCGCGTTTCTCGTGGCCTTCCTGATCGCGTTGCCCTACGTCCTCTACCAGCTCTGGGCGTTCGTGGCACCCGGGCTCTATACGCACGAGAAAAAGCTGGTGCTGCCGCTTGTGATAGCGAGTTCCGTGCTCTTTTTTATCGGGATGTCGTTCGCGTATTTCCTCGTGTTTCCGGTCGTGTTCAAGTTCATGGCTTCCATCGCGCCCGAGGGCGTGGCATGGATGACCGACATCGAAAAATACCTTTCGTTCGCGCTCACCACTTTCGTCGCTTTCGGAGTGACTTTCGAGGTCCCGGTAGTCGTCATCGTTCTGGTGCGCGCTGGCCTGGTATCGATTGAAAAGCTCAAGGAAGTGCGCCCGTATGTGATCGTCGGTGCCTTCGTGGTTGGAGCGATATTCACGCCGCCGGACGTGATCTCCCAGTTGCTGCTGGCGGTGCCGTTGTGCCTGCTCTACGAACTGGGGATTTTCCTTGCGCGCTTTGTCGGCACTGGGCCCAAAGCGGATACGGACCCGGTCGCAGAGGCAGGAGAAGAGCCTCGGGCTTGAATCGTCCCAGCGGGACTTGGCAGGGCCGGCGCTAGCTTTCGCCGACCAGGAATCTCCTGATCAGCGCGACTTGTTCGGGTACATTGAGGGCCGGGGCATGCCCGCAACCCGGCATATTCACCACAGTCGCCTGCGGACCGCGCGTATGCATCTCTTGGGCCGTGCCGGGCAGCAAGAGGTCCGAATTCTCGCCGCGCAGGCACAATGTGGCGGCCAGAATCCGGTCGTAGCTCTGCCACAGGTCGTAGTCCTTCGGGTGATGAATGAACTGGGTGGCCATATTCGGGTCGTAGTGCGGGGTGACCCTGCCATCCATCAATCGACGCGTGGACGACTCGGTCAGCTGCCTCCATTGGTCATCCGAGAGCCAGCCATAGGGCTTGTAGACCGTGCGGAAATACTGCTCGAGTTCGCTGACGCGCGCGAACGCTGACGGACTTCCGGCATACGAGCGGATGCGTTCGACCGCCGCGTCCCCGAGCTTCGGGCCGATGTCGTTGAGGACCAGCCTGCGGATCCGCTCGCGCAGCGACCCGCCGGCAAGGTAGATCCCAATTGCGCCGCCCATCGACGTCCCTACCCAATGCAGGTCGCCAATCCCGAGCTGATCGATGAGGGATTCGGCTATCCTGGCATAGAAAGCCATGCAGTACTCCGATTCCGGGTCCGGGCTCCATTCGGACAGCCCGCGCCCGATCGTGTCCGGGCAGATGACGCGGTACCGATCGGCCAGATTCGCTGCGAGGAAGTCCATGTCGCGCCCGGTGCGCGCCAGGCCGTGCCATGCCAAGACTGTTTCCGGGTTGCCTGCGCCCCAGAGGGTGAAATGGATCTCGCGGCCGGCGCAGACGAGGTAACGGGATTCGAATTTCATGGCGCCGAAGAATCCGCCTTTCGTCCCGCTGCTTTCTGGCGCAACCGGCCCACGATGCCGAGCGGAAAGTAGTAGACACACACGATGAACAACACACCCAGCCAAAGCAGCCAGCGGTCCGGATGCAGCAGGTTCGGCAACAGGGGAATTCCTTCCGCGGCGCCGCTTGCCAGCTTCATCAAATCCTGCAGGTAGTTCTGGGCGAGGACGAAAAGGGTCGCTCCGATGACGGCACCGTACATCGTACCCATGCCGCCAATGACCACCATCAGCAGTATGTCGATCATGATGTTGAACGATAGCGTGGTGTCGGGGCCGGTGTAGCGCAGCCAAACCGCGTACAGAATTCCGGCTGCGGCGGCTGTTGCGGCAGCAAGGCAGTTTGCGATCGTGCGATAGACCACCGTGCGATACCCGAGTGCTTCCGCGCGGAACTCGTTCTCGCGAATCGACAAGAGAACCCTGCCGAAGGGTGAATTGACCACGCGCAACAGCAGCAGGAACAGCGCCAGCGCGGTAAAGAAGACGAAGTAATAGCTCACCAGCCTGCCGGTTATTTCAACACCCAGCAGTGGTGTCTCGAGCAGCCGGTTGCCCGGCAGG
Source organism: Pseudomonadota bacterium (assembly GCA_031408275.1). Lineage (GTDB taxonomy): Bacteria > Pseudomonadota > Gammaproteobacteria > Burkholderiales > SG8-39 > SZAS-79. The sequence continues at coordinate 1,177 of JANNWA010000482.1, read as the reverse complement.
AGCAGGTTCGGGAGCTTGTAGTTGAGCCCGTCCTCGCCGCCTGTGAGCGACGAGAGCTGCGAGGCGAGGATCAGGAAGAACGAAGCGACTGCCAGGGTAATCATCGCGAAGAAGATGGTCTTTACCCGCAGGGACAACAGCCCGATACAAAACGCAAGCACGACAGCAAGGACGAGGGCGATGCCGCTACCCATCGCCAGGCTGCTCCAGGTCGGGCCCAGCTTGGCGGAAGCGATGCCGATCCCGTAACCCCCAATGCCGAAGAACATGGTGTGCGCGAAGGAGACGATGCCGGTATAGCCGAGCAGCAGGTCATAGCTGGCCACCAGAACGATGAACACCAGGACTTTCGCGGCCACATTGAGAGAGCGCGTCCCCGGAAAGACGAAAGGTGCAAGGGCTAGGCCCACGAGAATGGCGATCAACACCGCCGCGAGCAACCTGCTGCGCGGGTAGTCTCCCGAGAGCATGGCCCCAAGCATGCTCAGGCCTTGCCTGTCGGGTAGAGTCCGCGAGGGCGCCACAGCAGGATCAGCACCATCAGAAGAATGTTGGAACCGAGAGCGAGTTTCGGCGCGAGGTATCCAGCATAGTTGGCGACCAGGCCTACAAGCATCGCCCCCACAAAGCAGCCGCCGACTGACCCGAGGCCGCCGATGATGATGACGATGAAAATCAGCACCATAACCTGCATCCCCATGTTCGACTGTACCGATTCCTGGTACATCGCCCACATCACGCCACCGAGGCCAGCGAGGCCCGAACCCGCCACGAAGACCCCGACAAACAGGCGCCTGATCCGGTAGCCCAGCGATTCCACCATCTCGGGGTTTTCGACGCCTGCGCGAATCAGCAGCCCGAGCCGGGTGCGATTCAGGATAAGGAACATGACCGCGAATACGGCCAGCCCCACGGCGACGGCGAGAAGCCGGTAGCGCTCAACGGCGATATCCCCGAACGTGATCGCACCGGAAAAGAAAGCCGGACGCGGCAGTGGGATAACGTCGGGACCCCAGATCACATGAATCATCTGCTCGGCCACGATCAGCCCCCCCATGGTGACCAGGATCTGCTTCAAGTGGTCGCCGTACACCGGCCGGATGACCACTCGCTCGAAGAACCAGCCCAATGCGCCCGCTAGCACCATCGCTGTAACGATTGCCGGCACGATGGCCGA
>JANNWA010000481.1:0-11129 GCA_031408275.1 Pseudomonadota bacterium | reverse complement strand
AACCCGTTCGGGCTCAATTACAACGAGGTCAGCGCCACCAACCTGATCAAGGTCCGGCTGGACGGGACCGCGGTCGACCCTTCCCCCTACCCGGTCAACAAGGCGGGTTTCATCATCCACGGCGCGATCCATGCGGTGCGCGAGGATGCCCACTGCATCATGCACACCCATACCACCGCGGGCATGGCGGTGGCGACCAAGCGGGCCGGATTGAGGCATGACAACTTCTACGGCGCCCTGCTGATCGGCCGGGCGGCGTACCACGACTTCGAGGGCATCAGCGTTCACGTCGACGAGCAGCCGCGCCTAGTCGCGAGCCTGGGCGACAAGGACGTCCTGATCCTTCGCAACCACGGATTGCTTGTCGTGGAGCGCGACATTCCTGCGGCGCTCCGCCTGATGTGGCACCTCCAGCGCGCCTGCGAGGTGCAGGCGCTCTCCGGAGCGATCGACGGACCGGACAACATCCTGAGCGATGCAGTGCGCCGGCGCAGTGCCGAGGACGCGGCCAACTTTGGTCCCGCCGGCCGGTTGGAACGGCTCTTGATGGACAGCATCCTGCGGCGCGCGGGCATAACGCCGGAATCGTTGGCCTAGGCTCGCCTCAAGGCGCCTCCCCGAGCGCCAGCGCAGCGAAAGACGCAAGCCAGTGCTCGCCCACGTAATCCCCGCCGGTTGCCTGCGGCAGGCCGGCACGCAGGTGGAGGTCCGCAATCGCCGCGCCGCCGGGCAGGGCATCGCCCAGCCGGCGCAACGCCCACGCGCGCGACAGCGACAACCCGTCGAGGTGGGCGAACTGGGCATCGGTGCGGTCGGGCACGATCGGCGGTGTCGCCAGCGGCCCGAGCCCGGACGGCAGGAACCCGGCCAGCCAGGTCCGGAACGCAGCTTCAGGCAGCACTTCGCGCATCAGCTGCGCTTCGGTCAGCGCGGGCGAGAGGAAATCGGCAAGCGACGGTTCGTAGGCGAGCGGGGCATCGCGGTCCGCGAGGTGCCAACGCCGTGCGGCTGCAACGATCCCCGAGACGAGGGCGGCATCGGACGCAACGCGGCCATAGTCCAGCGCGAGGATGCACGCGAATGCCGTGCTCGGGTGCATGCCGCTACGGATCGGATAGGCGGCTACCGCGAGGAACGCACGCATGCGTCCCGCCAGATAAGTCGCGAGCGGCCCGAGCGCCTTGGCCCAGGGCCGCGCTGCCTCGCGCTCCTGCGCAAGGCGCAGCACTTCCGCCTGCAGTTCGAGCAGCCAGGCCCAGCCGTACGGCCGCTCAAACGTGCCGCGGCCGGGCGCATCGAAGTAGGCGCGCTCTGTAACGATTGCCTGCGCCGAGAGGTGCGCGTCAAGCCGACCGACAATCGCGCCCGCCTCCGGCAGGTCGGGATGCATGCGCAGCACGCGCACGAGCAGCCAGTGCATGTGCACGGCCGAGTGCCAGTCGTAGCTGCCGTAGAACGCGGGATGGACCGTGCGCGGTGTCAGGTCCCCGTGGGGCGTGCTGAGCAGGTGGTCGAGCTTGCGCGGGTATTGACGCGTTACGTTAGCGAGGGCGGCGCGCGCAAACGCGGCGGCGAGTGCGGGCGTAAGTCCTTCCACTAGATCACGCGCTTCCTGATCTGCGTGACCACGATTTCGGCGGCCACCACCACGCAGAAGATCGAGAACAGCACCACGGCCACGCGGTCCCACTGGAAAAGGTTCAGCGCGGTGTCCAGCGCCATGCCTATCCCGCCCGCGCCGACCAGGCCCAGCACCGCGGACTCGCGCACGTTGATGTCCCAGCGGAACAGCACGACCGACCAGAAGGATGGTTCCACCTGCGGCCAGTAGCCCTTGGCGAGCACCGATGGCCAGGGAGCACCCACGGCCTTCAGCGCTTCGATGGTGCCCGCGTTGCTTTCCTCCAGGGCCTCGCCGACCAGCTTGCCGACAAACCCGATCGAACGGAACGCGATCGCCAGTGTGCCTGCCAGGGCGCCGGGCCCGAACACCGCCACGAACAGCAGCGCCCAGACCAGCGAGTTCACCGAACGGCTGGACACCAGCAGAAGCTTGGCAAAGTAGTTCACCGCGCGATTCGGCGTGACGTTGTTCGCTGCAAGCAAGCCGATCGGCAGGGCCATCACCACCGCGAGGATGGTGCCAAGGCTCGCGATGTGCAGCGTGTCGACCAGGGCGTCGTGCACGCCTTGGGGGTAGTGGTAGAACGCGATCGGCCACATGCGCCTGAACAGGTCCTGCATCTGCTCCGGCGCGTCGTAAAGGAACTCCGGGATGATCTCGACCGTCCGCGCCGAGGCAAGTATCGCCGCCACGATGAACACGTAGACCGCCCAGCGTGCGGCCCGCTGGGCGGTGCTGAAGCGCCGCCAGGTCCTGCCTGCCGTCACAGCCGTCGACGCGCTCATTCCTCGTCCACCCTGCCGCGCTCGAGGAACACGCCGCGCACCCAGGTGGCCAGCACCTCGCCGACCATGATCATGCCGATGATGCACAGGAGGATCGCGCAGACGAAGTCGTAGTCGAAGCGCTGGAACGCGGCAAACAGCGTTCCGCCGATGCCCCCGGCGCCGACAATCCCCACCATGGTCGAGTTGCGCAGGTTCGAGTCGAGCTGGTAGGTGGCAAAGCCGATGAAGCGCGAAAACACCTGGGGCAACACGCCGTATCCGATCAGGCTCATGAACGGGGCGCCGGTCGCACGCACGGCTTCGACCTGCTTGAGTGAAATCTCCTCGATCGCCTCGGCGAAGAGCTTGCCGATGAAGCCGATCGAGGCCACCCCGAGCGCGAGGATGCCGGCCAGCGCGCCGAACCCCACGGCCTTCACGAACAGGATCGCGACGATCACGGGGTGGAACGAGCGGCACAGCGCGATCAGCGCGCGCGCCGGCCACGACACCCACGCCGGCATCAGGTTGCGCGAAGCGGCAAGGCCGATCGGCAGGGAGACCAGGATTCCGAGGAAGGAGGCGAGGACCGCGATCTCGAGACTTTCGGTGAGGCCCTTGAGCAGCGTGTCGGGCTGCGCGATATGAGGGGGAAGCATGCGCGCGATGAAGCGCGCGCCGTTGTCCAGGCCCGTCATGAAGCGCGCCCACGTGAAGTCCAGGCGCGAGCAGGCGTAGACCACATACGCGGCCAGCGCCAGCCAGGCTGCGCTGGTCAGCGGACTGCGCGCGAAGGCCCGCGCGGTCACTGCAGCCAGCCTTCGCCGCCGTAGATGGTCTTCAGCATCCCGTCGTCCAGGCCTCCGGGACCGCCGTCGTAGACGACCTGCCCTCCCGCCATGCCGATGATGCGGTCGGCGAAGCGCTTCGCGAGTTCGACGTCGTGCATGTTGATCATCACGGGGATGTTGTTTCCGCGGCACGCGTCGCTGATCAGCGTCATGATCTCGACCGAAGTCTTGGGGTCGAGCGAGGACGTGGGCTCGTCCGCAAGCAGGAGCTTCGGTTCCTGCATGATCGCGCGCGCAATGCCGACGCGCTGGCGCTGGCCGCCCGAGAGGCTGTCGGCGCGCTGGTTGGCGAACCCCGCCAGGCCCACCGTGTCCAGCAGCGCAAAGGCCCGGTCGATCTCGGACTGGGGATAGCGCCTGAGCCACGCTTTCCAGGCAGGCAGGTACCCGAGGCGCCCGCACAGCAGGTTTTCCATCACGGTGAGCCGTTCCACGAGGTTGTACTCCTGGAACACCATGCCGATCTGGCGGCGCGCGAGTCGCAGCCCGACCCGGTCGAGTTTCACGAGGTCCTGGCCCTGGAAGTGGATCTCCCCTGCGGTCGGTTCCACCAGCCGGTTCACGCATCGGATGAGCGTCGACTTCCCCGTACCTGAGGGACCGATGATTGCGGTGATCCCGCTGGTGCCGATCTCCAGCGAGATGCCGCGCAGGACGGGCTTGCCGCGAGCGTATTCCTTGTCGAGGTTGCGAATGGAAAGCGCCGCTGCGGAGGTGGTCATTTCTTCCCCGCCGCTTCCGCTCGCGCCTTTTCCTTCTCGAACGCCGTGGCCGTGAACGACTGGCCGCTGTCCTGCGCCACTTTGCGCACGATTTCCCAATCCTTCTTGTAATCGATCGGCAGCCAGCGGTCCGCGCCCTGGAACCCCTTCACCATTTCCGGCGTATAGCGAAACGCGTAACTGCATTCGCGGATCTTCTGCTGCAGGGCCGGCGCAAGGTCGTGCGCCATCGACAGGCCGCCGGGCGGGAAACTGCGGCTCTTCCAGATGATGCGGAAGTCGGCCATCTTCACCAGTCCCCGCTCGGCCATGCGCACCAGGATGTCGTGCCCGATCGGCGCGGCGTCGAAGTCGCCTGCGGCCACGCCCGACACTGAGTTCTCGTGCTTGCCGGAGAACAGCACCTTGTAGTCCTTGTCGGGCACCAGGCCCTCGGCCGGGAAGAGCGAGCGCGGGGCGAGGTTGCCGGAATTCGACGAGGGCGTGGTGTGCGCGACGCGCTTGCCCTTGAGGTCCGACAGTTTCTGGAACGGGCTGCTTGCCTTCACGATCATCCAGAGCTGGTAGCCCTGCGGGCCGCTCGCATCGCCGCGGATCCCGATCGGGATCGCGCCCGCGACGTTCACGGCGAACGCGGTGTCGCCGGACGACATCGTGCCCAGGTGCATGCGCCCGGAGCGCATCGCCTCGATCGCCGCGGCGCTCGAGTACACGTCGTAGAAGCGCACCTTCTTCGCCGTGCATTTGGCGAGGTGCTCGACGAAGGGCTCCATGAGCTTCTTGAACACGGCCGGGTCTTCGAGCGGCGAATTGGTAAAGAACAGCGTGTCGGGTTCCTTGCGGCGCTTCGTGTCCTTGGGAGTATCGGCGAGCAGGTCACCGTCCTCGTCGCAGAACGGGGTGTCGAGTTCGCCGCGGCTCTTGCAGGCGTCCTGCGCAAGCGCCGCCGCCGGGAGTGCCGCGGCAATCGCAGCGGCGAGGGCCAGCGCGCGGATCAAGGCTTCTTCGCCTTGGCTTCCGCAGCCTTCTTGCGCGCATCTTCCTCGCGTTTCGATTCCTTCTCGTAGGCGGTGCGGTTGAACGCCTCGCCGCCGGACTCGGCTACCTTGCGCACGATTTCCCAGTCCTTCTTGTAGGTGACCGGGAAGAAGCGGTCCGCGCCGTCGAAGGCCTTCTTCATCTCTTCGTTGAAGCGGTAATCGTAGAAGCACTTAAGCATCCTGTCGCGGAACGCCGGTTCCAGGTCGTGCGCATAAGAGAACGACGAGGTCGGGAACTTGGTGCTGCGGTAGATGATGCGGAAGTTCTTCTCGTCTATCTGGCCGCGCACGCCCATGCGGTGGAACACGTCGGACGCCACCGCCGCCGCGTCGTAATCGCCCGAGTTGACCCCGAGGATCGACTGGTCGTGCTTGCCCGAGAACAGGATGTTGTAGTCCTTGCCGGGCGCGAGGCCTTCATTGGGGAACAGCGCCACCGGCGCCATGTGCCCGGAATTCGACGAGGGCGCGGTATGGGCGACCTTCTTGCCCTTGAGGTCGGCGAGCTTCTGGTACGGGCTGTCCTTCTTTACCACTACGATCAGGTTGTAGCCCTGGAACTCCTTTTCGTAGCCCTTGACCGCGAATGGCACCGCTCCGGCGATGTTGACCGCGAACGCCGTCGGGCCGGTGGAGAACCCGCCCACGTGCAGGCGCCCGGAGCGCATGGCCTCGATCTCGGCTGCATTCGACTGCACCTGAAAGAACACCACGCGCTTGCCCGTGCAGCTCGCGAGGTGGTCCGTGAACGGCTTGAACACTTTCTCGTACACCGCCGGGTCTTCGACCGGCGTGTAGGTGAACACCAGCGTGTTCGGGGTTTTGAGCTTTTTCGGATCCTTGGGCGTATCGGCCACGAGGTCCCCGTCCGCATCGCAGTACTGCGGGTCGAGGTCGCCGCGCGCCTTGCAGGCGTCCTGCGCGAGGGCCGAATGTGAAAGTGCCGCGGCCGCGCCGAACAGCAGCGCCTTGAGAATGGTCTTTTTCATGGTGTCTCCCTGGGTTCCGGTTACTTTTTCTTCGCGCGGGCGACTTCTTCCGCAGCCCGCTCCTTGTCGAACCCGGCACGGTTGTAGGGCGTGCCCGAGTCCTCGGCCACCTTGCGCACCAGCGCCCAGTCGTCCTTGTAGCTGACCGGCAGGAACCGGTCGTCGCCCAGGAACTCCTTTTTCATCTCCGCGCTGAAGCGGTACTCGAAGAAGCATTTGCGGACACGCTCGGCGAGCTGCGGCTCGAGGTCGTTCGAGTGCGCGAACGCCGAGGTCGGGAAGCGCCCGCTCTTATAGATGATGCGCAGGTCGTCGGCCTTGATGATGCCGCGGTTGATGAACCGGTCGTGGATGTCGGAGGTGATCGGCGCGGCGTCGTAGTCGCCGTTCACCACGCCCATCAGGGACTGGTCGTGCTTGCCCGAATACAGCACCTTGTAGTCCTTGTCGGGCACGAGCCCTTCAGCGGGGAACAGAGCGCGCGGCGCGAGGTTGCCTGAGTTGGACGACGGCGAGGTGTGCGCCACCTTCTTGCCCTTGAGGTCGGCAAGCTTGTGGTACGGGCTGTCCTTTTTCACGACGACGACCTGCGTGTAAGTGCGCGGCCCGGACTGGTCACCCTTGATCGCGAACGGCACTGCGCCTGCGAGGTTCACCGCAAACCCCACCTGCCCGCTGGCGAGGCCCGTGACGTGCAGCCTTCCGGCGCGCATCGCCTCGATCTGCGCCGCATTCGACTGCACCGTGAAATAGACGACCTTCTTGCCGGTGCAGCTCGCCAGGTGCTCCTGGAAAGGCTTGAACAGGTTCTGGTAGACCGCCGGGTCCTCGATCGGGGTGTAGGCGAACACGAGCGTGGAAGGATTCTTGAACCGCTTCGCGTCCTTCGGCGCATCGGCGACAAGATCCTTGTTCTCGTCGCAGTAGCTGGCGTCGAGCTCGCCCCGGTTCTTGCAGTCCTCCTGGGCAAACACGCCCGAAACAAACAGTGCAGCGCACGCGACCAGCGCGATCCGGATCAACTGCATGTCTTCCCCCAGGGTTTATTGCAGGCTTATGGGATTCAGTTTACCGGCTGGGGGCGAGCCACAGCAAGCCTGGTTTCCGGCGATCTTTCAAGGGGTTCTGGTGTTTCCTCCAGGCAATGCCCGGAAGGGCCGATGTTAGAATCCCCGCATGAATCTCAACGTGATCGTGCTGGCCGCGGGCCAGGGCAAGCGCATGCATTCGGCCCTACCCAAGGTCCTGCATCCGCTGGCCGGACGGTCGCTGCTCGGTCGCGTCATCGACACGGCCCGGGCGTTGGACGCGTCGAAGATCGTCGTGGTCTACGGCCACGGCGGGGCCTTGGTGCGGGAGGCCTTCGCCGATGATCGCGGCCTCGCTTGGGTGGAACAGAACCCGCAGCTCGGCACCGGCCATGCCGTGCTGCAGGCGATGCCACTCTTGGACAAGGATGCCGAGGTGCTGGTCCTCTACGGCGACGTGCCGTTGATCCGCGCGGATTCGCTGCGCGCGCTGGTAAAGGCATCCCTCGGCGGTCTCGGCGTGATGACTGCAGTGGCGGCCGATGCCTCCGGCTACGGCCGCATCGTGCGCGACGCCCAGGGCAGGGTCCTGCGCATCGTCGAGCACAAGGACGCGACCGAAGCCGAGCGTGCCATCCGGGAATGGAACACCGGATTCCTCGCCGCCAGCGCGGCGAGGCTTTCGGGCTGGCTCGCGCGAGTGAAGAACGACAACGCGCAGGGCGAGTACTATCTCACCGATGTCATTGGCCTTGCGGTAGCGGACGGGCTGCAGGTGAAGACGACGCACCCTGCGCATTCGTGGGAGGTTGAGGGGGTCAATTCGAAGCTGCAGCTCGCCGAACTCGAGCGCATCCACCAGCGCGAGGTGGCCCGCGGCCTGCTCGAACAGGGCGTGACGCTCGCCGACCCGGCGCGGTTCGATCTGCGCGGCACCCTCGACTGCGGCCGCGACGTGGCGATCGACGTGAACTGCGTGTTCGAAGGCACGGTCAAGCTCGGTGATCGCGCGCGGATCGGGCCGAACTGCGTGCTGAAGAACGTCACCATCGGGTCCGATACCGAGGTCAACGCCTTCTCGCTCCTTGAGGACGCGACCGTCGGAGCGAATTGCCGCGTCGGCCCCTACGCGAGGCTGCGGCCCGGGGCGGCGTTGTCGGACGAAGTGCATATCGGCAATTTCGTCGAGGTGAAGAACAGCCGGTTCGGGAAAGGTTCCAAGTCAAACCACCTCGCTTATATCGGCGACAGCGACGTCGGCAGCAAGGTCAACATCGGCGCCGGCAGCATCACCTGCAACTACGACGGCGTGAACAAGCACCGCACTGTGATCGAGGACGAAGTGTTCGTGGGCTCGAACGCGACCCTGGTCGCGCCGGTCACGATCGCGAAGGGCTCGTACATAGGCGCGGGGTCCACCATCAGCAAGGACACGCCGCCCGGGCAGCTCACCTTGGCGCGCGCCAGGCAGGTTTCCGTTCCGGCCTGGAAGCCTCCCAAGAAGAAGGGGTAAGGCCATGTGCGGCATCGTCGGCGCGGTCGCCACGCGCAACATCGTTCCCGTCCTGCTTGAGGGCCTCAAGCGCCTGGAGTACCGGGGCTATGATTCCTGCGGGATCGCGGCGATCGCCGGCGGCCAGCTCGAAAGGCTGCGCAGCGTGGCGCGTGTCGCCGATCTCGAGAGCCAGGTGGCGGCCCGCGCGTTGTCTGCGGGCACAGGGATTGCGCATACGCGCTGGGCTACGCACGGCGCGCCGGCGACCCGCAATGCCCATCCGATGTTTTCGCGCGGTGAGATCGCGCTGGTGCACAACGGCATCATCGAGAATTTCGAGGAGCTGCGCGGGGAACTCAAGTCGCTGGGCTACGCGTTCGAGAGCCAGACCGACACCGAGGTGATTGCGCACCTGATCCACAGCCTGTACGCCGGCGACCTGTTCGACGCCGTGCAGCGTGCGGTCAAGCGCCTGGCCGGCGCTTACGCGATTGCGGTGGTTGCGAAAGCCGAGCCCGGATGCGTGGTGGGCGCACGTGCCGGCAGCCCGATGGTGGTGGGCGCGGCGGCGGACGGGACGTACCTGGCATCCGACGCACTGGCGCTCTCCGGGACCACCGACCAGATCGCGTACCTGCGCGAAGGGGATGTGATTGCCATCGACGCCTCCGGGTTTCGTATCGTCGACCACGAGGGCCGGCCGGCACAGCGCGAGGTGCAGACGGTGCACACCGACGTGGGCCAGGCGGAACTCGACGGCTATCGGCACTACATGCAGAAGGAAATCTTCGAGCAGCCGCGTGCCGTCGCCGATACGCTCGAGGGCATCGAGGGGCTTTCCCCGGCCCTGTTTGGCGCCGCTGCGGAAAAGGTGTTCGCCCAAGCCTCGGGTGCGCTGATCCTCGCCTGCGGTACCAGCTACTACGCGGGTCTCACGGCGAAGATCTGGCTGGAGTCGATCGCCGGGTTGCGCACCCAGGTGGAAATCGCCAGCGAGTACCGCTACCGCGACAGCGTGCCGGATCCGCGCGCGCTGGTGATCGTGATTTCGCAATCCGGCGAAACTGCCGACACGCTCGCGGCATTGCAGCATGCGCGCAGCTTGGGCCACCAGCATGCGCTGGCGGTGTGCAACGTAGGGACGAGCGCGATGATGCGCGAAACGGAGTTGTCGTTCCTGACCCATGCCGGCGTGGAGATCGGAGTCGCCTCGACCAAGGCGTTCACGACCCAGCTGGCCGGGCTGTTCGTCCTGACCCTGGCGATGGCGAAGCTGCGCGGGCGCCTGCCGGCCGCGGCGGAGGCCTCCCACATGCAGCAGCTGCGCCACCTGCCCAAGGCGCTTGCCGCGGTGCTGGCGCTGGAGCCGCAGGTCATCGCCTGGGCGGAACGGTTCGCCACCAAGGAACACGCGCTGTTCCTCGGCCGCGGCCTGCACTACCCGATCGCGCTCGAGGGCGCGCTGAAGCTCAAGGAAATCTCCTACATCCACGCCGAAGCCTATCCGGCCGGCGAGCTGAAGCACGGGCCCCTCGCTCTGGTGACCGCCGACATGCCGGTAGTCACGGTGGCGCCCAACGACGCGCTGCTGGAAAAGCTCAAGTCGAACATGCAGGAGGTGCGCGCGCGCGGCGGCGAGCTGTACGTGTGCGCCGACGCGGACACGAAAATCACTTCGTCGGAGGGCGTCAACGTGATCCGCCTGCCAGAGCACTACGGGCCCTTGTCGCCGGTGCTGCACGTGGTGCCGCTGCAGCTGCTCGCCTATCACACGGCGCTGATGCGCGGCACCGATGTGGACAAGCCGCGCAACCTCGCCAAGTCGGTGACGGTCGAGTAGGCCGATGGGTGCGTGGGCGCGCGCGCTGGCCTGTGTGGCCGCCGCGTGGCTGGCGGGCCCCGCCTGGGGGCAGAGCGCCGGGCCGCTTGAGGTTGCGCGCATGGAGGTCCTCGAGCTCCAGCCGGCGCGGGCGGGTGAAGCGGCACTGACTCTGCACGCCGTGTACTTTGCCGGCGGCGGCTGGGAAAGGCCCGTGCTCGAGGACACGCTGCGCCAGGGCGCCACGATCCTCGCGCAGTGCGGTGTGCGAATCGTCCGCGTGCATCTCGCCCTGGTGGAAGCGCCGCGAAGGTACCACTACTATTTCACGCCGGTCTCGCGCGAATTCGCGCGCATGGCGGCGTTTCCCCGTCCGACGGTCTATTTAGTGCGCGACACGCTGAACCGGCCGGCTTTCGATGCGGAAGCCATCGGACGGGGCAACAGCCGCTCGCGCCCGGAACTGACCAACACCGTCTGGATGGCGCTGGGCGTGCGCGATCCGGGCATCGCGCTCGCGCACGAGCTGACGCACCTGCTCATGGACAGCGGCGATCACCTCGACCTGCCGGGCAACCTGATGCGCGCCGATACTTCGCCCGAAAACACCCGCCTCGAGGCTGCGCAGTGCGAGCGGATTGTCCGTGTCGGGCGGGAGGGCGGACTGCTTCAGTGAGGGGGCCGCACTCGCAACAGAGGCGGGCTTAGGAAGCTACGGTGTAACGCGCAACGAACTTCTCGTTGATCGTTACGCCGAGCCCCGGCCGGTCCGGGATCTCGATGGTGCCGTCCTT
>JANNWA010000480.1:0-1900 GCA_031408275.1 Pseudomonadota bacterium | reverse complement strand
GCGCAGGCCAGCGTCCTCGACGTTGACCATGACGTCGTCGAAAAACCGGTCGACCTCGGCGCGCATACCCGCCAGCAGGTGCAGCGCGCCGCCGTAGTCGAGCGCGTCGATGCGCGACTGGATCTCCGGGGCCAGCGCGCGGACCGACGCGAACAGGGCTTTCTCCGCCGGCTCGTGCAGCAGGGTTTCGCTGGCCGGCGCGGTTTGCGTGTCGGCCTTCCTGAGGATGTTGCGGATCCGCTTGTTGGCCGCGGCGAGGCTCGCGGCTTCCGGGAGCTTGCGAAAACTCTGCACCGCATCCAGCCGGGCCGGGACGAGGTCGATGCGGGTCGGCGACTGGCTGGCCACGGCCTCGATTTCGTCCGCGGCGTAGCCGTGCTCCTTCATCTGGTTGCGCAGCCGCTCGAGCATGAACGCGTAGACGTCGCCGGCCGTCGATGCCGGCAGCTTCGCGTTCCCGAACCCCGCGGTGGCGTCTTGCAGCAATGCATCCAGCCCGATGGGGAGCTTTGCCTCCAGCAGGATGCGCAGCACGCCGAGTGCATGGCGCCGCAGCGCGAACGGATCCTTGTCCCCGGTCGGCGCAGCGCCGATGCCGAAGATGCCGACGAGCGTGTCAAGCTTGTCGGCCAGCGCGACGGCGGCGGCGACGAAGCCCTCCGGCAGCCGGTCGCCGGCAAAGCGCGGGCGATAGTGCGCTTCGATCGCGTCTGCGACCGCCGCGGGCTCCCCATCGTGCAGCGCGTAGTAGCGGCCCATCGTGCCCTGCAGCTCCGGGAACTCCCCGACCATCCCGGTGAGGAGGTCGGCTTTCGCGAGCCAGGCGGCGCGCTCGGCCAGGGCCGCGTCGGCGCCAAGCGCGCGCGCGATCTTCCCGGCGAGCAGCTGGACGCGTTCCGTGCGCTCGAGCTGGGTGCCGAGCTTGTTGTGATACACGACCTTTCCGAGCATGGGCACGCGCTCTTCGAGCCGGGTCTTGCGGTCCTGGGTATAGAAAAAGCGCGCGTCTTCAAGGCGCGGGCGCACGACGCGCTGGTTGCCGCCGATGATGTGCTTCGGGTCGGCCACGTCCATGTTCGAAACGATGAGGAACTTCGGCAGCAGCCTGCCGGCCGCGTCGAACAGCGGGAAATACTTCTGGTTCTGCCGCATGGTGAGGATCAGGCACTCCTGCGGCACTTCGAGGAATTGCGGGTCGAACGCACCGACGTAGACGCTCGGGTGCTCGACCAGTGCGGCGACCTCGTCGAGCAGGTCGGCGTATTCGCCGAGGCTGGCCGAGAGCCCGGCCGCCTTCGAGACCAGGGCCGCGTCGATCAGCGTTTTGCGCTCGGCAAAAGAGGCAATCACCTTGCCGTCGGCCTTGAGCCGGGCTTCGTATTCGCCGGCGTTCGCGAGGACGATGTCACCGGCGCTCATGAACCGGTGGCCGCGCGTGACGTTGCCCGAAGCAAGGCCGAGCACGCTGCCCGGCACCACGCGAGCGCCGTGCAGCATCACGAGCTTGTGGGCGGGGCGCACGAATTGCGCGTCGCCGTCGCCCCAGCGCATGACCTTGGGGATCGGCAGTTTCTTGAGCGCGCTCGAAACGATGTCCGCGAGGACTGTATCGAGAACTGCCCCGGGAATGTTCACGCGCGCGACAACGACTTTTCCTTTTGCGGTCTCCTTGTGCTCAAGCGCATCCGCGGACACTCCGTGCTTTCTGGCGAATCCGGCGAGCGCCGCGGAAGGTGCGTTGACCGACGGGCCTTCTATCTGCGTCTCCCGGTCCTGGGCCCTTTCGAGCACCCGGGGAATCAATACGCTGAGCCTTCGTGGTGTCGCAAACCTGCTCATATCCGGGACACGCTGCTTCAACTGGTGCTGAACAAGCCCATTGAAGATTTCCTGGCCGAAG
>JANNWA010000479.1:0-4367 GCA_031408275.1 Pseudomonadota bacterium | reverse complement strand
GCGTTTCGCGACTTCGGCATTGACGAGAGCTGCATTCTTTTGCCGGTCGGACGGCCGGGCGAAGCGCGGGTCCGAGCACAGCGCCTCGAGCCCGAGGACTTTCATCAGCGTCGCGAACATCGATTCGTTCAGGCTGGTGACGGTCACATGGCCGTCGCGCGTGCGAAAGATGCCGGCCGGCACCGTGATCGCCGGCACCGGCTGGCCGCCCGTCATGAAGTCGTCGAGGATCGGCGCGGCCTGCAGCGCGGCGCAGGCTTCCAGCAGGGAAACCTGCACGTGCCTTCCGCGGCCGCTGCGCGAGCGCGCGAACAGCGCCGCGCCCACGGCCTGGGCCGCATACACGGCCGTCACGGTGTCCGGGATCAGGAGCGGGATCCGGCGCGGCGTGCCGTCGGTGTCGCGGTTCTGCTGCGCCATCCCCGTGTAGGTCTGCAGCACCGAGTCGGTCCCGGCCTTTTTCGCGTCGGGGCCGTCCGGGCCGAAGCCGGTAATCGACAGGTAGACCAGCCCGGGGTTGTCCCTGGCGAGCGTCGCGTAGTCGAGCCCGAGCCGTTCGATTACGCCGGGGCGCAGGTTCTGGACGAATACGTCGGCGTTCTTCGCCAGCTTGAGCAGTACCGCGCGGCCTTCGGGCTTCGTAGCGTCGATGCAGGCGGAACGCTTGCCGAGGTTGCTGGCGATCGCGAGCGAGGTCATACCGTCGCGACCGCCGCCGGCAGCGCGGATCCAGTCGCCACCGGGCGGCTCGATCTTGGTGACCTGCGCGCCCTGCATGCAGAGCAGTCCCGCGCAATAGGGTCCGGCGATGCCCTGCGAAACATCGAGGACGCGAAGGCCCGCGTAGGGGAGCGGCTCCGTCACACGATCCCCGCGGCTTTGAGCTTTTCCATTTCAGCGGCGCTCTTGCCCAGGAGCCCCTGGTATACCTCGTCGTTGAAGGACCCGAGCAGTGGTGGCGCGATGCGGTACTCCACCGGCGTGCCGGAGAATCGCATCGGGCTCGCCACCACCGGCGCGACGCCGCCCAGCGCGTGGGGCATGTCCACCCGCAGGCCGCGATGCTTCACCTGGGCGTCCTCGAACACTTCTTTCATGTTGTTGATCGGCCCGCAGGGCACCGTGGCGGCTTCCAGCTGGTCGATCCATTCGTGCTTGGTGCGCGTCTTCATGACCTCCGCGATCAGCGGGATCAGTGCCCTGCGGTTGATGATGCGCTGCGAGTTGGTCTTGAAGAGCGGATCCTCGGCGAGTTCCGGTCGTCCGGCCACTTTCCAGAACCGCGCGTGCTGGCCGTCGTTGCCGACTGCCAGGATGATGTGGCCGTCCGACGTGGCGAAGACTTCGTACGGCACCACCTGCGGGTGGGCGTTGCCCCAGCGCGTCGGGATGTTCCCCGAGGCGAGGTAGGACACCACCTGGTTGGCGTTGAAAGCCACGATCGTGTCGAGCAGGGCCAGGTCGATGTACTGGCCCTGGCCGGTGCGCTCCACATGCGTGATCGCAGCGCTGATCGCAAGGCTCGCGTACATGCCGGTGAGCACGTCGGTGATCGCGATGCCCACTTTCATCGGGCCCGCACCGATTTCGCCGTCGCGCTCGCCGGTGATGCTCATGAGTCCGCCCATGCCCTGGAAGATGAAGTCGTAGCCGGGGCGCGGCGCGTAGGGGCCGTCCTGGCCGAACCCCGTGACCGAGCAATAGATCAGGCGCGGGTTGGCCGCCTTGAGGTCCTCGTAGCCGAGGCCGTAGCGCTTCAACGTGCCGAGCTTGTAGTTCTCGATCAGCACGTCGCACTTGGCCGCGAGTTCACGGACGATCGCCTGCCCCTCGGGCTTGCCGATGTCGAGGGTCACCGATTTCTTGTTGCGGTTGACGGAGGCGTAGTACGCCGCCTCGGGCGTGTCGTTGCCCGCGGCATCCTTGATGTAGGGTGGGCCCCAGCCGCGGGTGTCGTCGCCCGCGCCGGGGCGCTCCACCTTGATGACTTCGGCGCCGAGGTCGGCAAGGTTCTGCGCGGCCCAGGGGCCGGCCAGCACGCGGGAAAGGTCGAGTACGCGGATGTGTGAGAGAGGGCCTGGCATCGTCTTTAAGTGGGGTCAGAGTCGAAATTCGGAGAGGAGGGCGTCAACGCTGGCCGGAGCTACCGGCGTCTCGGGCAGGAGCGCCCCGGCGATCGCGCCCTCAAAGGAGCCGCGTGTTGCCCTGAGCGGGTCGCGCGCGCGCAGGCGGTGCTCGTTGACGAGTGCCGCGAGCAACAGGCGCCGCGCATCGCCGCTCCTGGCCAGTTGCGTGCCCTCGGAGGCGAGGATCGCAGCGGCCGCGGCGTAGTAAAGGCCGGTCGCGGCCTGGCGGGCGTGGGCCGCATCGCTGGCCGTGGCCGTCGCTGCCGCGAACTCGCAGGCGCGAGTCAGGGCACCTGCCAGCGCGGATCGCAATGCCGCGCTTTCGATCCCGGCGACCATCGCGTCGAGCGCCGGGCGCAGAGCGTCCAGCGCGCCTTCGCGCTTCACCGCGCGCAGCACGTCCTGCGCGACGATGTTACTTGTGCCTTCCCAGATCGAGCCCAGATGCGAATCGCGCACCAGCCGCGCATCGCTCCATTCCTCGATGTAGCCGGCGCCACCGCGGACTTCCATCGCGTCGCCGGTGACGCGGCGGGCGTCGCGGCAGGCGCGGAATTTGATGAGCGGCGTGAGGATGCGCACGCACTTCCTCGCTTCCTCGTCGCCCGCATCCGCCTTGGCGAGCTCTGCGGCGGTGTAGAACATGATCGAGCGCGCGGCCTCGGTGGGCAGCATCAGCTTCATGAGTTGCCTGCGCATGAGCGGCAGTTCGATCAACGTCTTGCCGAAAGCGCTGCGGCGGTTGGAGATGTACAGCGCCTCGGTCAGCGCGCGGCGCATCATGCCGGCGGCGCGCATGCCGTTCGAGAGCCGCGACATGTTGATCATGTCGGCCATCTGCACGAAGCCGCGCTGCGGGTCGCCGACCATGTAGGCGGTGGCGCCCTCGAGCGTGATCTCGCCGCTGGGCATGGCGCGCGTGCCGAGTTTTTCCTTGAGGCGCACGATGGTGTACTTGTTCGGCGTGCCGTCGGGCAAGCGGCGCGGCAGCATGAACAGCGACAAGCCTTTGGTCCCGGCCGGCGCGCCCTCGGGTCGCGCGAGCACCAACGCCACGCCTGCGTCGGCGTTGGAGCAGAACCATTTGTCACCGTAGAGCAGCCAATTTTTTCCTGCTGGGACGGCGCGCGTGAGCGTGGCGCCTACGTCCGAACCCGCGCCCTGCTCGGTCATGAACATCGAGCCCTGGGTGAGGGTGTCGAAATCCTGCGAGGTGAGGCCGGGCAGGTAGCGCGCGACCAGCGCGGGATCGGCGAACTTGGACAGCGTGCGCGCTGCGGCGTCGGTCATCGACAGCGGGCAGCACACGCCGAACTCGGCCTGCACGTAGACATAAGTCAATGCGTACTTGACCGCCGGCGGCATTTTTTCGGTCCAGCCCAGAACGCCGCCGCGATGCGACATCGCCGCGAGGCCGTAGTCGCTGAAAGCGGTTTCCTCCAGGCTGCGGTAGGCGGGGTGCTTTTCGATCCACTGCGCCAGTTCGCCAGTGCGCTTGCGGTGGTGCAGGACCGGCGGGTTCTTGTCGGCTGTCAGCGCAAAGCTGTCGAGCGGCCCGCCGGCCAGCGCGCCCAGCCGCTCGAAGTGCGGCAGCAGGTGGGCCAGCAGCCTGGGCTCGAGGTAAAGCGAAAGCAGGCCGCGATACCCAGGGTCGGCCGCAAAAAGGTTCAGGCCGTGGGCGTCCGGAAGCAGCGGCTGCTGCCCTTGCGTCGTCGCGAGCAAGTGGATTGGGTTGGCCGCCATCAGTCCACCTTCGCGCCGGAGGCCTTGACGATCCTGGCCCATTTCGTGTGGTCGGATTCGATGACCTTTTGGAACTCTTCGGGAGTGGTCGGCCACGCGTCGAGGTACTGCACCTTCAGGCGCTCGGCCAGCTCGGGCGAGCGCAGCGCTTTCACGATCTCGGCGTTGAGCTTGTCGACGATGGGCCTGGGGATGCCGGCCGGGCCGACGATCCCGTACCAGAGGTCGCTGCCCGCTTCGGAATATCCGGGCATGCCCGACTCGTCCATTGTCGGGATGTCAGGCACGTGCACGCTGCGCTTTGCGGTGGTGACCGCCAGCGCGCGGATCTTGCCGCCACGGATCTGCGGGACCACCGTGGCCGGCGAGTCGAACATGAACGTGAGCTGCCCGCCGATGACATCGACCAGCGCGGGGCCGGAGCCTTTGTAGGGGATGTGCTGCATCGGGGCGCCCGTGAGGGACTTGAGCAGCTCGCCCGACAGGTGGTTGGACGAG
>JANNWA010000478.1:0-8595 GCA_031408275.1 Pseudomonadota bacterium | reverse complement strand
GTGCGCGGCCGCAAAGTGGCCAGGCACGTCGAGGCCTGGATCGTGCCGGGCTCGGTGGGCGTGAAGAAAGAGGCCGAAGCCGAAGGGCTGCACGAGGTGTTCCTCGCCGCGGGCTTCCAGTGGCGCGAGCCCGGCTGCTCGATGTGCGTGGGCGTGAACGAGGAATGGGCCGCGCCCAAGGCGCGCTGCGTCTCGACCTCCAACCGCAACTTCGTCGGCCGCCAGGGCCCCGAGGTGCGCACCCACCTCGCCAGCCCCGCGATGGCGGCAGCCGCCGCGATCGCGGGCGAGATCGCCGACGTACGACAGTTCATGAGCTGACCATGGAAAAATTCACCGCACTCACCGCGGTTGCGGCGTACTACCCCCGCGCCAACGTCGACACCGACCTCATCATCCGCGTGGAGCGCTGCGCCAAGGTCGAAAAGGACGGCCTCGGCCAGTACGCCTTCGAGATGGCGCGGTTCCTCGCCGATGGCAGCGACAACCCCGAGTTCCCGCTCAACAACGGCCCTTTCCGGCAGGCGAAGATCCTGGTCGGGAACATCAACTTCGGCTGCGGGAGTTCCCGCGAGATGGCGGTCTGGGCGATCGCCGGCATGGGCATCCGCTGCGTGATCGCGCCCTCGTTCGGCGAGATCTTCTTCGGCAACTGCTTCCAGAACGGGCTTCTGCCGGTGATCCTGCCGCAGGCCATTGTCGAGAAAATCGGTGCCGCCCTGGCGGCCGACCCGGCCAACGCGAAACTCACGGTCGACCTCGAACGGCAGGTGGTCGTGGCGCCGGACGGTTCAGAGCACGCCTTTGCGATAGAGCCGCTGCGCAAGAAGGCGCTCCTGGAGGGCTTGGATGAAATCGGGCTGACACGCCTGCGCGAGTCGGAGATCGCCGCTTTCCAGCAGCGGGATCGCCTCAAGCGGCCCTGGGTCTACGTCTGAATTCAGGACTTTTGTTTCAGGAGAACACCATCCGTGGCTGGTTTCCTGTCAGTTCAGGTACTGGTACCGGTACATTTACAAGAGAAAACCTTAGGCTTTTTCCCTGCGGTTGACCTCGAGCTGCGCGTCGACCAGTCGAACCACTTCGTCGAGTACGGCCGACTTCATCCCCTTCTGCGCCGCCACCGTCTGCACGAGCCGGTCCACGCGCTCGATGTTCGGCGCCCCGCCGAAAAGGGCACGGGCCGCCGAGGAAGGGTTCGCAAGGCCTTGTGCCGCCGCGGCATATTTCTCGAACGGGACCAGGTCCTTCTCGTCAGCGCCGAGCGACACGCAGAGTTTGACCACCCAGTTGAACACCTCGCGCGAGGCGGCCAGGTCAGAGTGCACCGCGTCCTTGATCGGGCGCATGCCGTCCTTGGTGATGCAGCGGTAGTTGCCGGCGACCAGCATGGCCCACTTGGCCAGCGGCACGAACACCGACTCGTGGACTTTCAGTTTCACCGGAAGCTCGATTTTCTCCGTGCCGGTGTCGAAACGAACTGCCTCGATATCCGCCGCGAGGCCGCGCAGCATGGCGGTGTGGGCGTCCGACACGAACCGGGCCGACTTGAAGTTGGTCGGCAGCCGCACCTGCAGCACGTTGACCTTTTCCTCCGGCGGGCGGAACGCCTGCGGGTCGGGGCTGCAGAGCGTGATCGTGGCGGGATCGAAGCTGTCCCAGACATCCGGCCCCGCGTAGCAGTCGCGGCAGGCCTTGACATCGACGCCCGGCACGCGGGCGAGGTACGGCAGCGGCGGCATGTTCATGATCGACATGCAGGGCACCCGCGACTTCGCCACCGCGTCCAGCAGCTCCCGCACGCCGGGGGAGCGGTACTGCGGCTCCTGCATGGCCAGCACGACCAGGTCGTAGTCCGAGGGATTGGTCGACTGCGGCCCGCCCGCGGTCAGCTTTCCGGGTGCCTTGCGCGATTCGAGCTGGACCAGCCCTTCGCGCCCCTTTACGGGCATGCGCACGATCGCGCCTTCGGAATTGAAGAGCTCGGCCTCGGCGGGCAGGCAGATCAGCTTGACGTTGTGCCCGGCAAGCAGGAGCTTGATGGCTAGAAGCGACCCGTAAGAGGCGCCCATGATGAGGACACTGCGTGGTGAGCCCATTTCGTTTTGTCTCCGGCTGTTTTAGGGAGGTCTGAGGAGGGGCGGAGCCCCTCTTCTCGTCTCGTGGTTATGGTTCCATCCTATGCAATGCGCTCCCGCGATGCAATGTACATTGCGCATATGCTGCACGCGTCCCGAAGGAAAGCCATGCTGAATCGAATGCTGCTTGCCCTGTTCCTCGCGGCCACCGCCGTTTCTGCTGCAGCGCAAACGAGCTATCCCGCAAAGCCGATCCGGTTCGTGGTTCCTTATCCGCCCGGCGGGTTCACCGACATCCTCGCCCGCCTCATCGGCCAGAAACTCACCGACAGCTGGTCGCAGCCCGTCGTAATCGAGAACAGGGGCGGTGGCGGCAGCACAATCGGCACCGACATCGTGGCGAAGGCGCCGCCCGACGGATACACGATCCTGATGGCCGCGCCGGATCTCGCAATCAACCAGAGCCTGCACGCGAAACTCCCTTACGACGCCGCCAAGGACTTCGCCCCGGTGAGCCTCGTCGCGTGGGGGCCGATCGCGCTGGTCACGCATCCCTCGCTCCCGGTATCCACGCTAGGTGAATTCGTAGCCCTGGCGAGGTCCTCGCCTCGACCGCTCATTTACGCCTCGGGCGGCAATGGGACCGCCGGGCACCTCGCGATGGAACTGTTCAAAACCACGGCGGGAATCAGCCTTGTCCATGTGCCCTACAAGGGGATCGCACCGGCCTCGACCGACCTGCTCTCCGGCCAGGTATCGGTGATGTTCCTGCAGATGGCGCTCGCGCGGCCCCACGTCCTCTCGGGCAGGCTGCGCGCGCTCGCCGTGGCCGGGCACCAGCGGTCGCAGGCGCTGCCCGAGGTGCCCACCGTTGCCGAAGCCGGGCTGGCCGGGTTCGAAGTGAATCCCTGGTTCGGGGTGGTTGCGCCGGCCGGGACGCCGGCCGAAGTGGTAGCAAAGCTCAGCGCCGAAATCCGCCGGATCATGCGGCTGCCCGACGTGAAGGAGAGAATCTCGGCGCAGGGCGGCGAACCGGCCACCAACTCGCCCGAGGAATTCAGCGCTTTCGTGCGCGCCGAAATCGCGAAGTGGGAGAAGGTCGTGAAGGCGTCGGGCGCGAAAGTGGATTGAGCCGCCTACCGGATCCGGTAGATCGCGTCGTCGAAATTGCCGCGCGATACCGAGAGCCAGGCGCGCTTGCCGGTGGAGATCGACGAGAGCAGCGCCTTGTCGGCGCCCTGCTCCCAGAGCATCTTGTAGACCTCACGCTCCTCCCGGTTCTTGCCGACGATCTTTTCGCGCGCTTCCGACACCGGTTTGCCGTAGCGCGTCTTGAGGTAGGCCCCGACCTTGTCGAGGTGTGCGGTGTCGAACCGGATGTCGAATCCCTGCACGACATCGGCCTTGAGGTAGACCGTGACGCGCGACTCGACGCCCGAGAACGGCGCCTTGGCGTCGTCGCAGCGGCGGTCCGCAGCATCCGACTTCCACTCGAGCGGCTTGCAGCGGATTCCGGGGAAGGCCTTCTTTACCGCGAGTTCGTTGTCGCCGAGCTTGACGCCGTTGGCGTCGAAGGCGCCGAAAGCAAGGGCCGGCGACAGCAGCAGGAGCAGCACGATGCGTTTCATTTTTTCAGTTCCGTGTGGCGAAAACAGCGCGTGAGGTGGTCGTTGGCCATGCCGGTGGCCTGCATGAAGGCATACATGATGGTCGTGCCGACGAATTTGAAGCCGCGTTTCTTCAGGTCCTTGGACAACGCGTCCGACACTTCGGTTCGCGCGGGCACCTCGCCGGAAGCCTTTCTCTTACCCTGCACCGGCTTGCCGCCGACGAATCCCCAGGCGTACTCGGCGAAACTGCCGAACTCCTCCTGAACGGCCAGGAAGGCCCGCGCGTTGACCACGGATGCCTCTATTTTCGCCCGGTTGCGGATGATGCCGGCATCGAGCATCAGGCTCGCCTTCTTCTTCGAATCGTAGCGCGCGACCTTCGCTGGATCGAACCCGTCGAACGCCTTGCGGTAATGCTCGCGCTTCTTGAGCACCGTGTCCCAGGAAAGTCCCGCCTGCGCCCCTTCGAGGATCAGGAATTCGAACAGCACCCGGTCATCCCGGACCGGGACGCCCCACTCGCGGTCGTGGTACTCGATGGCCAGCGGGTTCGACGGCCAGCTGCAGCGCTTTTTCTCAGGCGACGGGGACATTGCGCGCGAATCCGGAGTTGAGGTCGAGGATGCGCTCCCGCCAGGCGGCGAGAGGATCGTCCCCGCCCAGCAGTTGCACCGTACTTCCGACCCGCGCCCACTGGAATACCGATAACACGATGTAGTCCGCGTACGCCGGCGCCGCGCCACAGACGAAAGGCTGGCGCTTGAGCACGGCGCGCAGCGGGTCGAGCGCGCGGCCCAGGCGCTCGACCGCCTTGTCGCGGCCGGGGATCGTGTCTTCGAGTCGGCACTTGAGGAAACCCTCCATCATCGCGCGGAAAAACTCCCGGTCCACCGGATCGATGCGCTCGAAGAGGTCGGCGACGACCACGGGCAAAGCCGCGGGCACCAGCGTGCGGTCCGCCCAGACGTTGAATGTGTGGCACAGGCCGTGGCCAATGGCGCCGCCGAAGAGCGAAGGCGCCTGCGGGTAGGCGGACTCGAGGTGTTCCGCGATCGTCCACGAGTCGCGCACCACCGTCTCGCCATCGCGGATGATCGGCACCGTCTTGCCGCCGGAGAAGGCGATCGCGGCCTTGTCGGACATCGGCACCGGGAGCGATTCGAACGCGAGGCCCTTGTGCGCGAGGGCCATGCGGGTGCGCCAGGAAAACAGGCTGTAGTAACGGCCGCCCTGGCCCTTCAGTTCATACAAGGTAATCATGTCGGTGCCCTATTCCGCTTTCGCGCCGGTCACGCGCACCACATTCTTCCAGCGCTCGAGCTCCAAGCGCAAATAGGCCGCGTATTCGGCCGGGGAAGAGCCCACCGGCAGCGCGTCCTGGGTGGCGAGCTTGGCGAGCACATCCGGCTGGCGCAGAACCTTGGCGGTTTCCGCGCTGATCCTTTGCAGGATCTCCACCGGGGTTTTGGCCGGGGCCAGGATCGCCTGCCAGGCCGTGACCTCGAAACCCTTCATGCCGGACTCGTCGAGCGTCGGCACCTGGGGAATCGCGGCGGAGCGCGCAAGACTGGTCACAGCCAAGGCCCGCAAGCGCCCGTCGCGGATGAAGGGCAATGCCGTGTTCAGCGCGCCCGTGGTGAACTGGACCGTGCCGCCGACAAGGTCCGCCAGCGCCGGGTTCGTACCTTTGTACGGCACGTGCTGGGCGTCGAGGTTGTTCTGCAGCAGGAACAGCGCGGTCACCAGGTGGATGCTGGTGCCGGCGCCGGAGGACGCGTAGTTCAGCTTGCCCGGGTTGGCACGCACGTGGCTGATGAACTCGGCCACGGTCGTCGCGGGAACCGAAGGATTGACCACCAGGACCAGCGGCACCGAAATGGTCTGCGTCACCGCCTCGAAGTCGCGCAGCGCGTCGAAAGGCAGCTTGGCGTACAGCGCCGGGCTCGTTGCGATGGCCGTGGACGAATAGAGAAAGGTGTAGCCGTCGGGCGCCGCCGCAGCGACCGCCTGCGCGCCGACGTTCCCCGACGCGCCGGGGCGGTTCTCGACCAGCACGGGTTGCTTCAGCTCGTCCTTCAGCTTGTCGGCGAGGATCCGCGCGATCACGTCGGTGGGCCCGCCCGGCGGGAATCCGACCACGAAGCGGATCGGCATGGACGGATAGGGGGCCGGTTGCGCGACCGCTGGGGCCGAGGCCAGCACAAGCACGACAGACACGAGAGTGCCCGACAGGTATTTCGAAAACCGCATCGATTCCTCCAGGAGAGTCACGCAAAGGCCGACTGGCTCGACCGGACGCAATCTTACTTCACCCCGGACGAGTGCCAGCGGCTGGGGGAGGGTTACCGGTAACCCCTGGCCACGGGAATCGCGGGCCGGACTAAATTTCGAACTTTTTCCTTGGAACGTCTTTGCCTGGTGCGGCTTCCATGGCAGATTACGTATCGGTACCAGTACATTAGCTCTGCTGTGGATGGACTTCGACGTATCCTGGACCAGGGTCCGGCCCGCGCCCAAGCCCACGGCCGTCTTGCAGGTACACTAGCGGCAAAAGCCCGGCGCAGCCTCCTCGACCGCGCCTGCCAGAAAGGGAACTCTATGGACGACACCACACGTCAGGCCCCGGCCGGAGTATTGGTCGGCCTCGTCCTGCCCGACGGCTCGACCATCGGCAACCAGAGCCTGCGCGAGCGGTTTGTCCAGCCGGTTCAAAGCGAGGGTTCTCCTTGAAGTTCTGGATCAGGGATGAGCGGTACAACGGCAAGGCTTACTATCGGCTCGATGGTCAGCGGCTCTTGGGCCTGCCTGATGACCCGTTGGATCTGCCGCGCAAGGATCTCCTGCGCTGGCGTAACGAAGAGCGTTTTTCCGGTTAAATCCTGCGGAGGCGTTGTGATCAACGACAGCACCCTTCAGCACCTCCTCGCGTTCCGTCGAGAGAGAGACTGGGAACAGTTCCACACGTTCAAGAACCTGGCGATCTCCGTTTCCCTGGAGGCCGCGGAGTTGCTCGAACATGCGCAGTGGACGCGTGACGCGGACATGGAGGGCGTCACTTCCAGCCGTCGCGAAGAAATCTGCAACGAGATTGCGGACATCGCCATCTACCTCACGTATATGGCGCATGACCTCGGTCTGAACATGGACGATTGCGTTCGAAAGAAGCTGGCACTCAACGAGGCAAAATATCCCGTCGCAAAGTCCAGAGGTCGATCGGATAAGTACGACCGATTCGACTAGTTCAGCCGGCGCAGATGCAGGACATCGTGGGGCAGCATTCCGGCCGGGGCTGAAAGTCTGAATCTCCCACTTTTACTTCGTAAAGTCGGCCACTGTGGCCGCTATCATGGCAGATGGTGTATCTGTACTGATACATATCCATCACGCCGCCTTCTATCCGGCGCGGACGCCTACTTAACCTCGTGCGAGGCCGGCCGCTGCGCAATCCTGCCCGCGGTCCAGTCGGCCCGATCCTGCACCGCCAGGCGATAGGCCTGGTCGCGGCCCGACAGGTAGGGCTTCGGCCACTCCTGCCCCATGTGCTGGTACCAAGCCGAGGCATGCAGGGTGAAATACGGGTCGGACAGATGCGGCCGGGCCAGCGCCACGAGGTCCGCGCGCCCGGACAACACGATGGTGTTCACCTGGTCGGCATTGACGATGTTGCCCACGGCCATGGTGGCGATGCCGACCTCGTTCCTGACCTTGTCCGAGAACGGCGTCTGGTACATGCGCCCGTAGACCGGTTTCTGGTCGGGCACGACCTGCCCCGTGGACACGTCGACCAGGTCCGCGCCGGCGTCCTTGAATATGCGGGCCAGTGCGAGCAGGTCCGGCTCGGTCAACCCGCCCGGCGCCCAGTCAGTGGCCGACACCCGCACCGACATGGGCTTCTCCGTGGGCCAGGCCGCGCGCATCGCCCTGAAAATCTCCAGCGGAAAGCGCGCCCGGTTTTCGATCGGACCGCCGTACTCGTCGGTACGCAGGTTCGTGAGCGGGGAGATGAAGGTCGACAGGAGGTACCCATGCGCGGCGTGCATCTCGAGCATGTCGAACCCGGCTTCATCGGCATACCGTGTCGAGCGCACGAAATCGACGACCATCTTGTCCATGTCGGCCCGCGTGAGCGCGCGCGGCGTATGCGAGTCGGGCGAGTAAGGCAGTGGCGACGGCGCGACCAGTTCCCAGTTCCCATCCGGCAGCGGATGGTCCATGCGCTCCCAGCCGAGCTGGGTCGAGCCCTTGCGGCCGGCATGCCCTACCTGCAGGCAAAGCTTCGCCTTCGATTGGGCGTGGCAGAAGCCCACGATGCGCTTCCAGGCGTCGCGCTGGGCCTCGTTCCACAGCCCGGTGCAGCCCGGCGTGATGCGCGCCTCGGGCGAGGGACAGGTCATCTCGACGAACACCAGCCCCGCCCCACCAATCGCGCGGCTGCCCAGGTGCACCAGGTGCCAGTCGGTGGGCATGCCGTCCTCGGCCATGTACTGGGCCATGGGCGACACCACGACGCGGTTCTCGAGCGTCATGCCGCGCAGGCGGAACGGCATGAACATCGGCGGCGGGGGATTCACGACGTCGACATCGAAGCCTTGCGCTTTCACCTTGTGCGCGAACCACCTGGCCACGTCCGCAAGGAACTTTTCGTCGCGCAGGCGCACGTTCTCGTAGGTGATCTGCTTGGAGCGCGACATCACGCCGAACGCGAACTGCAGCGGGTCCATGCCCCAGTAGCGCGGCATGTTCTCGAACCACGTGAGCGAAACGTCGGCCGCGTGCTGGGTTTTTTCTACGTCCACGCGGCGCTGCGAGTTGTAATGGGCGAGCGAGAGCTTGACCGTGCCGTTCTTGCGGAACGCCTCGAACAGCGCGATGGCGTCCTCCATGGCGAGCTTCGTGCCGGATCCGAT
>JANNWA010000477.1:0-20903 GCA_031408275.1 Pseudomonadota bacterium | reverse complement strand
GGCTCATCGGCCAGCAGCAGCTTCGGCGAGCAAGCGAGGGCCAGCGCGATCATCGCGCGCTGGCGCATGCCGCCGGACATCTCGTGGGGGTAGGCGTCCAGGCGCCGTTTTGCATTGGGGATCTGCACCCGCTCCAGCATTTCCAAAGCCCGCGCGCGGCCCGCCGCCTTGTTCACGCCGCGGTGGCGCATGACCGACTCGGCGATCTGGTCGCCGATCGAGAACACCGGGTCGAAGGCGAGCATCGGCTCCTGGAAGATCATCGACACGACGCCGCCGCGATAGTCCTCGAGCTCGCGCCCGGACAAGGCGAGCGCGTCGCGCCCGTCGACTCGGACAGTGCCGCCGATCTTCGTGCGCTTCGGCGGCAGGATGCGCAGCAGCGCCCGCAGGGTCACGCTCTTGCCGCTGCCCGACTCCCCGATCACGCCGAGCACTTCGCCGGGCGCGAGGTCGAAGTCCACGCCGTTCACG
This sequence comes from Pseudomonadota bacterium, assembly GCA_031408275.1. Classification (GTDB taxonomy): domain Bacteria; phylum Pseudomonadota; class Gammaproteobacteria; order Burkholderiales; family SG8-39; genus SZAS-79. The sequence goes on along the minus strand of JANNWA010000477.1, from coordinate 20,429 downwards.
GCGTGGATCGACTTGCCGCTGCCGGTGAAGGCGACGGAGAGGTTGCGCACAGAGACCAGAGGTTGTGATGCGGGCTGTAATGCGGGCTCGGTCATGGCTATACCTTCGGCGCCCTCGTGTGCCAGTCGGCTTTCTGCTGGTAGGCATGCCCCGCGGTGAACAGGGTCGCCTCGTCGAACTGGCGGCCCATCAGCTGCATCGCGGTCGGCATCCCGTTCTTCGTGAAGCCGGCGGGGACCGACAGGACGGGCAGGCCGAGGAAGTTGCCCGGCCGCGTGAGGCGGGTGATGGTGTTCATCACGTTCATCATGGTCGTGCCGCCGCCTACGTCGGTCTCGGCGATGGTGGGGGTCTGGAAGTTCACCGAAGGCGTGTGCAGGACATCGACTTTGCCGAACACCGCCGTGGAGAACTGCTGCAGGGCAATCCCGCGCAACCGCAGGCTCTCGATGTAGGTCGTGGCCGGCACCGACATGCCCAGCTCGATCCGTGCGCGAACCTGGTCGGAGTAGTCCTGCGGCCGGGTGCGCATCCAGTTGGCGTGCGCCGCGCCGGCCTCGGCCGCGATGATCATCACCGCGGCGTAGCTCCAGGGTTCCATGTCGGGCAGGGTCACTTCCACGATCTCGGCGCCGAGCTTGGCGTACACCTCGAGGCTAGCGCGGATGAGGGCCTCGATCTCGGGGTCCATGTTGTCGTAGAAGTATCCCTTGGGGGTGCCGATGCGCAGGCCGCGGACTCCACGGCCGAGCTGCCCCATGTAATCCGGCACCGGGTGCTGGCTCGCGGTGGGGTCGAGCGGATCGGCGCCGGCGATCGCGCCCATGATGAGCGCGCAGTCCTCCACGGTCCGCGTGAGCGGGCCGACGGTGTCCATCGAGAACGACAGCGGCATCGCGCCGGCGCGCGAGACCCGGCTCCAGGTGGGCTTGATGCCCGCCAGGCCGCAGAAGGTCGCCGGCGCGCGGATCGAGCCGCCGGTGTCGGAGCCCAGCGCCGCAAAGGAGGCGCGCGCGGCGACGGCCGAGCCGGACCCCGAGGATGAGCCGCCCGTGATGCAGTCGGTGTTCCACGGGTTGCGGCAGTGGCCGAGGTGGTAGTTGTGTCCCGTGGGCCCGTAGGCGAACTCGGCCATGTTGAGCACGCCGAACTGGATCGCGCCGGCGGCGTCGAGTTTCTTCAAAGCCGTCGCGGTCGAGGGCGCGGGCCGGTCGCGCGTGATCTTCGAGCCGCACGACGAGGCCACGCCTTCGCGGTAGTACATGTCCTTGTGCGCCATGGGCACGCCGTGCAGCGGTCCGCGGACCGCGCCGCGCGCGAGTTCGGCGTCGGCCAGCTTCGCCGCCGCCAGCGCCTCGTCGCGGTCGATGCGTACGAAGCAGTTGAGCTTGGCCTGCACGCTGTCGGCGCGCTCGATCACAGCCTCCATGGCAGCGAGCGAGGAGACTTCCTTCGCGCGGATCGCGCGGGCAAGGCCGGCCGAGGAGAGTTCGAGGATTTCGGACGGGCTCATGGCGCTTCCTCTGCTGCGACCTTGAGGTAGGTCGCCGGCTCGGTCTCGAACGTGAGGGCTGCGAACGCCTTGTTCGCGCCCGTGACCTGCGTGTTCAGCGTGTCGGCCACGCTCGCGGCGCGCGAAGGGTCGACTGCAACGCCGACCAGCGCGAGCATCGCGGTGGCGGATTCAGCGGTGTGTTTGGTTGTCATGGTGTCTCCTGTACTTTCGTTATTTTATGCGGCCTGGGCGGCCGGCCCCGCCTGGCTGTGGCCGGAGCCCGGTTTCATCATCAGGCAGGCAACGTGGTGCGCCTCCCCGGCCAAGGCCAACACCGGGTCGCCTGCGCCGCAGATCTCCTCCGCGTTCGGGCAGCGCGTGCGAAAGCGGCACCCGGGCGGCGGGTCGATGGGACTCGGCGGGTCGCCGACCAGCGGCGGCGCTTCGGTGCGCCGGCCAGGATCCATCGAAGGCATCGCGGATAGCAGCGCGCTCGTATACGGGTGAGCGGTCTTGCCGTAGATCGACTCCACCGGCCCGATCTCGGCGACCTTGCCGAGGTACATCACCATCACCCGGTCGCTCATGTAACGCACGACATTCAGGTCGTGCGAGATGAAGAGGTAGGTCAGGCCGAATTCCTTCTTGAGGTCGAGCAGCAGGTTCAGCACCTGCGCCTCGACAGACTTGTCCAGGGCCGACACGGCTTCGTCGAGGATCACGATGCGCGGCTCGAGCGCGAGTGCCCGCGCGATGTTGATGCGCTGGCGCTGGCCGCCGGAGAGTTCGTGCGGATAGCGCGCGGCGAACCGCTCCGGCGCGAGGCCCACCTTGTTGAGCAGTTCGCGCGCGCGCGCCTTGGCCTGCTTGGTGGGCAGCCCGTGCACGATCGGCCCGAAGGCGATCGAATCCTCGATCGTCAGGCGCGGGTTGAGCGAGGCGAAGGAGTCCTGGAACACCATCTGCATCTGGCGCCGCGCGTCGCGCACCTCCAGGCCGGTGGGCGCCGGCTCGGCGATCCCCTTGCCGTCGAGCAGCACGCGGCCCGCGTCGGGTTCGATGAGGCGCATCAAGAGGCGCGCGGTGGTCGACTTGCCGCAGCCGGATTCGCCCACGATCCCGAGCGTCTCCCCGGCCGTGACGGAAAACGAGATGTCGTCTACCGCGTGCACCGTGCCCGCGCGCTTGCCGAACATGCCGGTTGCGAGCGGGAAGTGCTTGCGCAATTCGCGGACCTCGAGAATGGGGCGAATGGTTTCCATTCCTGCGTTACGTCCATCGCGCTTCTCAATCCATCCGCGAGCATGTTGAAACAGATCGACACGATGAAAATCATCGTGCCTGGCAGCGCGGCCACCCAGGGGTTCAGGTAGATCGCGGTGCGCAGCGTGTTGAGCATCAGGCCCCATTCGGCTTCGGGCGGCTTCGTCCCCAGGCCGAGGAACGACAGGCCCGAGGCGAGGATCATCGACACCGAGATCAGGCTGGTCGAATAGATGAACACCGGCCCGAGCACGTTGCCGAGGATGTGCACGCGGATGATCGTGAAGGACGACGCGCCAGAGGCGCGCGCTGCCTCGACGAAGTCGAGGCTCCTCACCTGCGTGGTCACTGACTCCGACACCCGCGCGATCGGCGGAATGAACACGATGGTGAGCGCCACCATCGCGTTGAAGATGCCGGCGCCGAGCGCGCCGGAGATCGCCACCGCGAGCAGCACCGAGGGGAAGGCGTAGAACACGTCGATCGTGCGCATGATCATGGTGTTGATGTGGCCGCCCATGAAGCCCGCGACGATGCCGAGGAAGGCCCCGATCGCGAGCGCCGCGACCACCGGCGTGATGCCCATGACCAAGGACAGCCGCCCGCCGTAGATGAGGCGCGTGATCATGTCGCGGCCGAGCTCGTCGGTGCCCAGCGGAAAGCCCTCCGAGCCGAAGGGCAGCAATCGTTTGAGGATCGAGCCCTTGAACGGGTCGTACGGTGCGACCAGCGGCGCGAACACCGCCATGAGCACCACGGCGAGCAGCACCAGCATGCACACGACCGTGACCTTGTCGCGCAGCAGGCGGAAGAAGACGCTCTTCCAGTAACCGCGTGCCGTGGCCGCGGCAATGACTTGCGTCGGGATGTCGGGGGTGTTCATGCCCTGCGGATCCTCGGGTCGAGCGCGGTCTGCATGAGGTCGACGATCAGGTTGAGGCCCACGAAGAAGAGGGCCAGCACGAGAATCGTCCCCTGCAGGAGCGGGATGTCGCGCTGGAAGATCGCGGTGTTCAGCAGGAACCCGGTGCCCGGCCACGAGAACACCGTCTCCACCAGGATCGAGCCGCCCATGAGATAGCCGAGCTGCACGCCCATCACGGCAAGCGACGTGGGCGCGGCGTTCTTCACCACGTGGAGGAACACGCCCCAGTCGGTCAGGCCCTTGGCGCGCAGCGCGGTCACAAATTCACGCCCGAGGATATCGGCCACCAGCGCGCGCACGGTGCGCGTGACGATGGCCGTGGGGATCACCGAGATCGTGACCGCTGGCAGCAACACGTGCTTCATGTGCTCCAGGTCCCACGCCCATTCGCCCGCCGGGCCGGCGCCCATGGCCGGCAGCCAGCCGAGGATCACCGAGAAGATGATTACTAGCACCATGCCGAGCCAGTAGTGCGGCACCGACACGCCGGCCACCGCCACGCCGGTCACGGCCTTGTCGATCCAGGTGCCCTGCCGGTAGCCCGCGACCGTGCCGAACGCGAGGCCGAGTGCAAAACCGATGGCGGAGCCAAAGAAGGCAAGCACCAGAGTATTGGAGATGGCACGGCCGATTTCCGAGGACACCGGCCGCCCGGTGGCGATCGAGGTTCCCAGGTCCCCGATCAGCGCCTTGCCCAGCCAGATCACGTACTGGACGGGAATCGGCTTGTCGAGGCCATAGTCCTTCTTCAGCTTTTCGATCAGCTCGATCGAGGCGTCCGAGGGCAGGATCGCCGAAAGAGGGTCGCCGGGCGCGATATACACCAGCGAAAAGCATACGACTGTCACCGAGATCGCGATCGGTATGACCAGCCCCAGCCGCTTTAGGAAATAGAAAAACATGAACCCTCGGAAACACTAGCTGTGCGGGGAAGGCCTCGAACGAAGCCACCCGGGGGGTAACGGGGGGAACGGGAGGGCCCCGCAACGGCGGGAGGGGCCCGTTCCCCCTGTTCGTTACTTCATCGCCACCGGCGAGAAATCCTGAAACCAGTTCTTCGCCTGCACGAACCCCTGCACTTTCGGGCTCAGCGCGCGCGGGCCGGTGTCGTGCACCCAGAAGAGGAAGTACGAGTCCTCGACCACCCGCTCATGCAACTTGGAGATCGCCACGTCGCGCGCCTTGCCGTCGAACGATCCGCGGGCCGTGGCCACCAGCTTGTCGAGCTCCGGGTTCTGCACCCAGCCCCAGTTCACGCTGCGCGGGGCGACCATGCGGCTGTCGTAGAAACGCGCGAAGCCGAAGAACGGGTCCTGCCAGGAAAACGACACGTTGATCGCGCTCGCGCCACGCGCGGCCGGGTCCTTGGCGCCCTGGCGCCAGTTGTTGAACAGCGTCTCCCAGACGATCACGTCGAACTCCACGTCCACGTTGACTTCCTTCAGCTGCTGCTGGATGTACTCGTTCATGGCGATCGGCTGCATCTGGCCGGAGCCCGAGGCCGAGATCTGCACCTTGAACTTGAGCGGCTTGCCCGGGCCGTAGCCGGCTTCGGCGAGCAGCTTCTGCGCGGCGGCCTTGTCGTACTTGATGTCGAACTTGGGATTGCCGAACCACGGGTGGCCTTCGAACACCACGCCCTTGGCGGGAATGGCGTTGAAGCCCAGCACGCGGCGCAGGCCGTCTCGATCCACGGCCAGCTGCAGCGCCTGGCGCACGCGCTTGTCGGCCAGGGGCGAGCCGGGGCTGACGTTGAGTTGCCAGGGCCAGGTGTGCGGATAGGCGTTACTGGTGATCTGGAAGCCCTTGGTGCGCAGCTGCGGGATCGCATCGGCCGGCGGCGCCTCGATCCAGTCCACCTGCCCGGAGAGGAGCGCGGCGACGCGGGTGTTGGCTTCCGGCATCGGGATCAACACCATGCGGTCGGTCTTCGGCACGCGGGCCTTGTTCCAGTAGCCGGCGTTCTTTTCCAGCTCCAGGCGCTCGCGCGGGACCAGGCGCATGAATTTCCACGGGCCCGTGCCGACCGGGGATTTCGCGAACTCGGCCCAGGTCTTGGCCTTGGCCCAAGCGGTGGGGCTGGCCATGAACAGGTTGGTCAGGTTGATGGGTAGAAAGGCATCGGGCTCGGAAGTCGACAGTTCAATGGTGTAGTCGTCGACCTTCTTCGCGCCGGTCAGGGTCGGCATGCGGGGGGTGGTCTGGGCCACGAGGCGCGCGTCGTACTGCGGCTTGTCCTTGGAGAGCACCTTGTCGAAGTTGAATATCGCCGCGTCGGCGTTGAAGTCGCTGCCGTCGTGGAACTTCACGCCCTTGCGCAGCTTGAAGACCCACTTGGTCTTGTCCTTGGCGTCGACCGCCCAGGATTCGGCCAGGCCCGGGATGATCGTGCTGGCTTTCTCGGCCGAGGACAGGTCCCACATCGTCAGGGCGTCGAACATCGTGAGGCCGGTAAAGCGGTTGCCTTCGAATCCGCTGTCGGGCTGGCTGGTGGTGGCGGGCACGTCAGCCGCCGTCATGCCGATGCGCAGGACCGTCTGCGCCTGGGCGCCGGTGGCGGCAAGCAGTGCGGCCGCCAGTAATGCGTGTTTGAACCAGGACTGGGTCATTCGAACTACCTCCTTGTTTGAGCCCGCGATCCGAAACCGCGGACTGCCTTTGGACGAGACTGTGAAGCAAGCCCCGTGCCGCATCGAGTGGACACCGTAGGCTGGACCGGCATTCTATCCGTGCGCACCGTTCTTGTGCAGGCGAGCGGCGCCAGCCCTGCGTTCGTGCGTGCGAACCGCCCTCCGGGCGGGGCCGCGCGGGTACGGAATTGCGGTAAGCTTGTAACCCCCCGTCAAAGAACGAAATTTCCCGATTCCCCATGCAACCCCTGAAGGTTGACGCAGAGCGGCTCTGGAAGTCGCTCATGGACCTCGCCCGCATCGGCGCGACCCCCAAGGGCGGGGTCAAGCGCATTACGCTCACCGACCTCGACCGGCAGGGCCGGGATACCTTCGTGGAATGGGCCAAGGCCGCCGGGATGACGGTCCGTGTCGACGCCATCGGCAACATCTTCGCGCGCCGCGCGGGGATCGACGACTCGCTGCCGCCCGTGATGACCGGCAGCCACCTCGACACGCAGCCCTCCGGCGGGAAATTCGACGGCGCGTTCGGGGTCATGGCCGGCCTCGAGGTGGTGCGTCGCCTGAACGACCTGGGAATCCGCACGCAGGCGCCGATCGAGGTCGCGGCCTGGACCAACGAGGAAGGCTCCCGCTTCGTGCCGACCATGATGGGCTCCGGGGTATATGCCTCGGTCTACAAGATCGGCGACATGCTCGCGCAGAAGGACGTCGACGGCGTGAGCGTCGGAGAGGCGCTGCAGGCCATCGGCTACCAGGGTGATGCCAAGCCCGTCAAGGTGGGGGCGTATTTCGAAGCCCACATCGAACAGGGGCCGGTGCTGGAAAACACCAAGACCACGATCGGAGCGGTGCAGGGCGCGCTCGGCCAGCGCTGGTTCGATGTCGAGATCACCGGGCAGGACTCGCATGCCGGGCCCACCCCGATGGAATTGCGCAAGGACGCGCTGCTGGCCGCCAGCCGCCTCGTGGTCGAAACCAACCGCGTGGCCTGCACCTACCCGGACAACGCCCGCGCCACAGTCGGGCACATGCGCGTGGCGCCGAATTCGCGCAACGTGGTGCCGGGTGCGGTCAGCATGACGCTCGACGTGCGCAACGCCAAGGACGAGACGCTTCTCGCCATGGTTGCGGACCTGCGCAAGTCCGCGGCGAAGATCGCGACGGAAACCCGCTGCACGATCGACCTGAAGGAAGTGCTGTATTTCGCGCCCAGCCATTTCGACCCGAAGCTGGTCGACAGCGTGCGCGCCTCCGCCAAGGCGCTGGGCCTGTCCTGCCGCGACATCGTCAGCGGAGCGGCGCACGACGCGGTGTACCTCAACCGCGTCGCGCCGACCGCGATGATTTTCGTGCCGTGCGAGGGCGGGCTCTCGCACAACGAGCTTGAAAACGCGCGCCCCGACGAAATCGCCGCCGGTGCAAGCGTGCTCATCAACGCCATGGTTGCCGCGGCGGTCGTCGCCGAAACGGCCAGGGCAGCCTGAACAAAGGGAGAAGACCACCATGAACGACCGCGCAAGCAAAGCTCTTGACCTCGAACAGAGTGCCTTCTTCATGCCGTACACGGCCAACCGCGATTTCAAGAAGCACCCGCGCATGCTCGAGCGCGCTGAAGGCATGTACTACTGGACGCCCGAGGGCCGCAAGATCCTCGACGGCACCTCCGGCCTGTGGTGCGTGAACGCCGGCCACTGCCGGCCGAAGATCGCCGAGGCGATCGCCGCGCAGGCGAAGAAGCTCGACTTCGCGCCCGCGTTCCAGATGGGCCACCCGATCGCGTTCGAGTTCGCCGACCGCCTCTCGGCCATCGCCCCCAAGGGAATCGGGCACGTCTTCTACACCAACTCGGGCTCCGAGTCGGCGGACACCGCGCTCAAGCTCGCGCTGGCCTATCACCGCGCGCGCGGCGATGCCGGGCGCTTCCGCCTGATCGGCCGCGAGCGGGGCTACCACGGCGTCAACTTCGGTGGCATGTCGGTCGGCGGCATCGTCGGCAACCGGAAGACCTTCGGCACGGCGATGCTGCCAGGCGTCGACCACATCCGCCACACGCACGACGCGCGCAACCTCATGACGCGCGGGCAGCCGGTGCACGGCGGCATCGAGTTCGCCGACGACCTGGAAAGGTTGGTGTCGCTGCACGACGCGTCCTCCATAGCCGCGGTGATCATCGAGCCGGTCGCCGGGTCCACCGGCGTGCTGATCCCGCCGCAGGGCTACCTGCAGCGCCTGCGCGAGATCTGCACCAAGCACGGCATCCTGCTGATTTTCGACGAGGTCATCACGGGTTTCGGGCGCCTGGGCACGCCTTTCGCGACGGATTACTTCGGCGTGAAGCCGGACATGATCACCTGCGCCAAGGGCATCACCAACGCCGCGATCCCGATGGGCGCGGTGCTGATTTCGGATGCGATCTACGACACGTTCATGAAGGGCCCCAACGGCATGGAGTTCTTCCACGGGTACACCTACTCCGGCCACCCCATGGCCTGCGCCGCCGGCATCGCGACGCTGGACGTCTACGCCGAGGAAGGCCTGCTGACCCGTGCCGCGTCGCTCGCCCAGTATTGGGAGGACGCGGTCTGGACGCTCAAGGATGCGAAGAACGTCATCGACCTGCGCGTGATCGGCCTGGTGGCCGGCATCGAGCTCTCATCGCGCCCCGGAGCCGTGGGTGCGCGCGCCTTCGAATGCTTCACCAAGGCGTTCGAGAAGGGCGTGCTGATCCGCGTGACCGGCGACACCATCGCCGTCTCGCCGCCGCTCATCGTCGAGAAGGCGCAGATCGACCAGATCGTCGGCACGATCGCCGAGGTCATCAAAGAAACCGCGTGACCGGCGGCGCCTGGTAAGGCGGCCGGCGGGACGGGCATGCGCATCAAGGTCATCAATCCGAACACGACGCAGAGCATGACCGCCGGCATCGGGCAGGCGGCGCGCGCCGCCGCCGCGCCGGGCACCGAGATCATCGCGGTCAGCCCCGCCGGGGGTCCGGTCTCCATCGAAGGCCACTACGACGAGGCCTACGCCGTTCCGGGGCTGCTCGGCGAGGTGCGCATCGGCGAAACGCAGGGCTGCGCGGGGTACGTGATCGCGTGCTTCGGCGACCCGGGGCTCGACGCAGCGCGCGAAATCGCGAAAGGCCCGGTGATCGGCATTGCGGAGGCCGCGATGCACGCAGCAAGTTTCGTTGCCACCGGGTTCTCCGTCGTCACCACCCTCGAGCGCACCTGCGTCATCGCGCGGCGGCTCGCCGACCGCTACGGGTTTCGCGACGCCTGCCGGGGCGTGCGCGGCACCGACCTGCCGGTGCTGGAACTCGAGAACCCGCAGAGCGGCGCCTACGGGCGCATCCTCGAAGAGTGCCGGCGCGCGCTGGCGGAGGACCGGTCGGGGGCGATTGTGCTCGGCTGCGCGGGCATGGCCGACCTGTGCGGGAATCTGTCGAAAGAACTCGGCGTGCCGGTGATCGACGGCGTCGCCGTCGCGGTGAAATTCGTCGAGGCGCTGGTGTCCCTCGGGATCGGGACCAGCAAGCTCGGCGACTACGCCGCGCCAATCCCCAAGCAGTACACCGGCGCGTTCGCCGGCTTCGCCCCGCGCGGCTAGCGTGAAGAAGGCCGCACTGGGGAGGCGCCCGTATCCGCGCGACATGGCCGGCTACGGCGCCGCGCCGCCCGACCCGAAGTGGCCGGGGCGCGCGAGGATCGCGCTGCAGTTCGTGCTCAATTACGAGGAAGGCGGCGAGAACAGCGTCCTGCACGGGGATGCGGCGTCGGAAACCTTCCTGTCGGAGATCGTTGGCGCGCAGGCCTTCGAGGGCGCGCGCCACATGAGCATGGAATCGCTCTACGAGTACGGCTCCCGCGTCGGCGTCTGGCGGCTGCTGAAGCTCTTTGCGCGCTACGACATCCCGCTCACGATCTTCGCGGTCGCGATGGCGATGGAGCGAAATCCCGCAGTGGTCGAGGCTTTCATGCGCGCCGGCCACGAAATCGCCAACCACGGCTGGCGCTGGATCAACTACCAGAACATGCCCGAGAAGGTCGAGCGGGAGCACATGCGGCTGGCCATCGAGATCCAGAAGCGGCTCACGGGGGAGCGGCCGCTGGGCTGGTACACCGGGCGCACGAGCCCGAACACCAGGAGACTCGTCGTCGAGGACGGCGGGTTCGCCTACGACGCCGATGACTACAACGACGACCTGCCCTGGTACGACACGAGGTACGGCCGGCCGCAGCTGGTTGTTCCCTACACGCTGGACGCGAACGACATGCGTTTTCTCGCGGTGCAGGGGTTCAACTCGGGCGAGCAGTTCTACGCCTACCTCAAGGATTCCTTCGACGCCCTCTATGCAGAAGGGCGCGATACGCCGCGCATGATGTCGGTCGGTTTGCACTGCCGCATCGCGGGCAAGCCCGGGCGCATCCTGGCGCTGGAACGGTTCATCAAGTACGCATCGAAGAAGCCCGGGGTGTGGTTCGCGCGGCGCATCGACATCGCTCGGCACTGGGCCCGGCGCCATCCCCCCCCTTAAAGGCGTAGTATCGACTGATCGGCAGTCCTTACGTGCTTGGGGAGGCGACGCAAATGGACAACACTTCGGGGCAAGGCAAGGGTGCGGTATTGCCGGAGGGAGTGAAGGGCCTCTGCTGGGGCGGGTTCTTCTGGAACTGGCTCTGGGGGATCTTCAACCGGGTCTGGATGGCGTTCCTGGTGCTGGTCCCGGTAATCGGCTTCATCTTCCTGTTCGTCCTGTTGTTCAAGGGGCGCGAGTGGGCCTGGCAGAACAAGACCTGGGAAAGCGTCGAAGAATTCAACCGCGTGCAGCGCAAGTGGACTATCGCCGCGCTGATCCTGATCGGCGTTGTCGTGGCGAGCATTGTTGCCGCAATCGCTTTCGTCGGGATCTTGGGAGACTCCGCGCCGCCACCGACTCCTTCCGTGGCCAGCACGCCTGCGGTCAAGCCGCCTGCGCCGGCGCCCAAGCCTGTCGCCGCGCCTGAGGCGCCGAAACCTGCGCCTGCATCCGTGCCAGAGGCGCCGAAGGCGGCGCCGACCGTCGCCGTAGTTCCCCCTCCTGCGCCGGCCGTGGCGCCCGCACCGGCCGTCGCGGCTGCGCCAGCCCTGTCCGCTGCCCCGTTCACACCAGCACCGGTGCGGGACCAGCCGAAACGTGCGCGCAAGGCTGCGCCATCGGGCCCCCAACTCCTGTCGACCCCGTCCGCCCCGGCTCCCCAGCCCAAGGTGTATACGCCTGCATACAACGACCTGATGACTGCCGTATTGAAACCCGACCGCGCGGGCGTTGCCGAACTGCTCGCGCTGGGCCGCTGGGTCGACAAGCCTGACGACGGCGGCGTGACGCCGCTGGTTGCCGCGGTGGGATTGCGCGATACCGCCATGGTCGAGTTGCTGCTGTCGCACGGGGCGAACCCCAATTTGCCCACCCGGGGGGGCGTCACCCCGCTGTCGGCCGCGCGTTCGAACAACGATGCCGCAATGGCATCGCTGCTCCAGCGCAATGGCGCAAGGTAGCGGCGCGGCGAGGGGGCGGTACGGTCAACACGGGGAGACGGCAATGACGATGCAATCGCCTTCGGCCAAAGGGCCGGAAACCGAGCATTCGATGAAGCAGCTCACGCAGGTCGTGTACGCGCTGCAGGCGGCCTCGTTCCTGATCGGGATCTCGCTGATCGCGGCGGTGATCGTCAATTACGTGAAGCGCGAGGACGTAGCCGGCACGATCTACGAATCGCACTTCACCTGGCAGATCCGCACCTTCTGGTGGTCGCTCCTGTGGGCCGTGATCGGGGTGCTCCTCATGATCGTCGTGGTCGGGTTCGCCATCCTCGTGGCCGATGCGATCTGGTTCCTCTACCGGGTCATCAAGGGCTGGCTGCGCCTGTCGGAGGGCAAGCCCATGTCCGAGGCCGCGGCTCAGACACGGTAGGCGGCCAGCGCCGCATCGACCCCCGCGCCGCGGGGCAGCCGGAACCCCTGCGCAGCCAGCGCCGCCTCGAGCGCGCCCAGCGTGACGAGCACCGCGTCCTTCCTCGCGTTGTAGCCCATCGCGCCTATGCGCCAGATCTTTCCGTGCAGCGGGCCGAAGCTGGTGCCGATCTCGATGTTGAAATCGTCGAGCAGGCTTGAGCGCACGCGCTCGCCGTTGATGCCCTCGGGTATCCAGATGCCGGTGACGTTCGGCATCTTGTTCGACTGGTCGCCGAAAAGCTTCAGGCCCATTGCGACAATGCCGGCGGTCACCGCCCTCGACGCGGCGGCATGGCGCGCGAAGGCGTTCGGCAGTTGCTCCTGCATGAGGATGCGGGCGCATTCGCGCGCCGCATAAAGCATGGTCGTCGCCTCGGTGTGGTGGTTGAGCGCCTTGTCCGACCAGTAGTCCATCACCATCGCGAGGTCGAAGTAGTTCGAGGCGATGCGCCGGCCGGCGCCCGGGGCGTATCCCGGCGGCTGCAGGCCCTGCTCGATGTGCCTGCGCTTCGCGATCGCGGCGGCAGCGCGGTCCGAGAGCGTGATCGGCGCGGAGCCCGAGGGCCCACCCAGGCATTTTTGCAGGCCCGCCGTGACCACGTCGAGCTGCCAGGCGTCGGCCGGCAGGTCCATGCCGCCGAGCGTGGCGGTCGCGTCGACGTAGCAGAGCGCGCCGTGCTTGCGGCAGAGCGCGCCGATTTCCGCGAGCGGCTGGGCCATCGTCGTCGAGGTGTCGCCCTGGCACAGCGCGACCAGTTTCGGGCGCAGCGTGGCGACGGCGGCTTCGATCTGTGCGGGGGTGAACACGGTGCCCCACTCGGTTTCGATCGCGGTCACCTCGGCGCCGCAGCGCGTGGCGATCTCCACCAGCAGGTGGCCGAACCGGCCGAAGATCGGCACGAGGACCCGGTCGCCGGGCTCGATGAGCGACACCAGCGCGGCCTCGATCGCGGCGCGCGCCGTGCCGTCGACCAGCATGGTCCAGCGGTTCTGCGTCTGGAACACGCCGCGATAGAGCGACGAGGTTTCGGACATGTATTCGCGAAACTGCGGGTCGAACTGGCCGAGGAGCTGCGCCGACATCGCGCGCAGCACGCGTGGGTCGGCGTTGACCGGGCCGGGCCCCATCAGCAGCCGGGGCAGGGGGTTGAGTTCGGGTACGCCGGACGCAGTCATGGTCGCTTCGCCTCGAAATTGAGGATGAAATCGTGCAGCACGTCGGTCGCGAGAGACGCGTCCTCCGCGGTCATGGTTTCGGCCGGGTGGTGGCTGATGCCGCCGTTGCCGCAACGCACGAACAGCATGGCGATGTCCGTGACCGGCGCAATGGCCATGGCGTCGTGGCCCGCGCCCGAGGGCAGGCGCCGGCCGGCAACGCCGTGCCGCGCAAGGCTGGCAGCGAGCTGGTCCATGAGCCCGGGCGCGCATTGGGCGGCCTTCAGCTCGAGCATTTTCGTGAAAGTGACTTCAAGGCTGCGGCGGGTGGCGATCGTGCGGAATTCAGCGAGCAGCTTTTCCTCGAGGGAATGGCGCAAACCGTCTTCGCCGGCGCGTGCGTCCAGCGTGAACTTCGCCTCGCCGGGGATCACGTTGATGGCGCCGGGCCGGGCCTCGATGCGGCCCACGGTGGCGACCGTGCCCGGCATCGCGCCGGCGATGTGCTCGGCTGCGAGGATCATCTCGGCCGCGCCGGCGAGCGCGTCGCGGCGCAGGCCCATGGGCACAGTGCCGGCATGGCCTGCGAGGCCGGCGACTTCGACCAGGGTGCGTGATCCCCCCGCGATCGAGGTGACGACGCCCAGCGGCAGGTTTTCGCTCAACAGCACCGGACCCTGCTCGATATGCACCTCGACGAATGCGAGCGTTCCTGCAGGATCGCGTTTCAGGGCAGGGATGGCGTCAGGGTCGCCGCCGAACGTCCGGAGTGCTTCGCGCATCGTGATGCCCGCGGTGTCTTTCTTGTCGAGCCAGGACGGATCGAACGTGCCGGAGAGCGCGTGGCTGCCCAGCAGCGTCGCGCCGAACCGCACGCCTTCCTCGTCGGCAAACGCGACGACTTCGATCGCGAACGGCATCCGACGGTTTTCCGCATTCAGGCGTCGCACGCACTCCATGGGGCAGAGGATCCCGAAGATGCCGTCGTAGCGCCCGGCGTTGCGCACGCTGTCCATGTGCGAGCCGGTGAGCAGGGCAGGCGCGCCTGGAGCGGCGCCCTCGTAACGCCCGACCACGTTGCCCAGTGCGTCGAAGGAAGCGGCCATGCCCGCTTCGCGCATCCAGGCCTGGATTTTCTCCCCCGCTGCGCGATGCTGAGGCGACAGGAACACGCGGGTGACGCGGGGCGGGTCTTCGGAGAACTGCGCCAGTTCGTCCGCCTGCGCGAGCAGGCGCGTGCCGGCGTCGGCGGGGTTCACTTCACTGCTGTGCGCACAACGCCGAGCCGGCGCCCGCGCGTGGGCTGCCGCAGCCGGGGCGGAGCGACCATGTCGCGCACGAAGTTCGGCAGCGCGAACACGCCCTCGTGGGTCTCGCCGTTGTAGTACTGCAGGGCGATGAGCTTGCGGTGCTCGATGCGCCGGTCGATTTCGTCGGCGGTGAAGGATTTCGGGTCGAGCTTGTCGGAGGCGCAGGCCATCGCCCAGAGCGACCCGTAGAGCGGGATGAACATCGTGAACGGCCGCACGATCCGGAACACCGAGTTGAGCCGCCCGGAGATCTCGGCCACCTGCGCGGGCTGGGCCGTGGGCGAACCCAGGTGCAGCGTGAGCGCGCCGCCGGGCGCGAGGACAGTCCTGCACTGCTGGAAGAACCCGGTCGTGTAGAGCGGCTCGGCCGGGCCCATGGGGTCGTTCAGGTCGAGCACGATCAGGTCGAATTTCTCCGCGGTCTCGCGCACGTACTTCAGGCCGTCGGCGATCACCAGGTTGAGCTTGGGGTTGTCGAACACGCCGTTGTGGACCGCGCCGAAATGCTCCTTGGCGACCTTGACCACGTCCGCGTCGATTTCGACCAGCGTCACGCGCTCGACCGACGGGTGCTTGAGCGTCTCCTCGGCGGATCCGCCGTCACCGCCGCCGATGATCAGGACGTTCTTCGGCCCCGCATGGGCGGTCGCGGCCGGGTGGATGAGGTTCTCGTGATAGACGAACTCGTCCTTCTCGGAGGTCATGTTGTACCCGTCGAGGCGAAACAGCTTGCCGTAGTGCGGCGTGTCGTAGATCGAGATCTTCTGGAAGGGCGTCTGCCATTCGCCGATCTGGCGCGTGGCCTTGATGTAGAAGCCGGTCGATGCGTTGAGCGGCTCGAGCAGCGTGTGGTCGCCGCGGTCGATCTCGTGGGTGGCCGATTCGGTGGGTTGGAAGTGGGCCACCAGCGCGCGGAACAGGCCGCGCGCCTTCTCGCTGTTGTCGCCGCTGAAGTTGCAGACGTAGATGTCGAGCGTCAGCCCTTTATGCTCGGGCCAGGTGTGGATCGCGAGATGAGATTCAGCCAGCACAACGGTGCCGGTGAAGCCGGAGCCCTCGAACTGGTGGAAGGTGGCATCCATCACTGTGAGCCCGGCATCGCGCACCATCTGCAGGCACAGTTCGCGGAATTTGCTCCCGTCGAGCAGTATCTCAGGGTCGCAGCGGCAGCCGGTCAGGTCGCCGATGAGATGCAATCCGTTCATTTTCGTTCCCCCGTAAAACGCGAAGGCGCAATCCCGTGCCCGTTATCCGGGCTGCGCGGTTGCGCCTCTCCATTCCGCCTTGCGGCCATAAAAACGAAAACCGTGCGCTTCGTGCAGGACCTCTCTTGGGCCGCCCGACCGCCGGCTCGTGCCGGCGCCAGGCCAGTCGCCCGCGCAGTGATGCTCTCAGCCTTGTCGCCCGACCTCCGCCTTGATTGTTACAACAGCTGCATCGATCAGGCGCCGGGCGATCGATATTTTACTTGGAAGTTTAGGCAATTGGAAGACATCGAACCATTCGGCAGCCTCGATTTCGGTCTCCTGCGGACTGATCTCGCCGCCGGCGAAGTCGCAGAAAAACGCGATCATGAGCGAGTTCGGGAACGGCCACGGCTGGCTCGCGAAATAGCGGACGTTGGTGACGGATACACCAACCTCCTCGAGAACCTCGCGCGCGATGCATTGCTCGAGCGTTTCGCCAGGTTCTACGAATCCGGCAAGCGCGCTGAACATGCCGGGCGGGAAATGCGGGCTGCGCCCGAGCAGGATTTCGCTGCCCCGGCGGACCAGCGCCATCACGGCCGGTGCGATCCTGGGGTAGAACGTCAGGCGGCAGGCCGGGCAGGCGCGGCCGCGCTCTTCGGCTTTCACTTCGGTCTCGGCGCCGCAGCGGCCGCAGTAGCGGTGGTTCCGGTCCCAGTCGACCAGCTGGACGGCGCGGCCCGCGAGGGCGAAGTGCGCATCCTCGAGCACTGAAAAGAGCGTGCGCAGCCCCTGCCACGCCATGCCTTGCGGAGACTCGGCGCCCGCGGGCGCTTCGGCCGCGTACAGGTGCGCGTCTCCCAGCTTGCCGAGATACAGCGTGCGGACCGGGTCGATGCCGAGGACCGACGGACCGCTGACATACGGCACGCGGGCCCAGCTTGGGCGCCCTTTTACGCGCGGGTCGTCGGTCGGGGCGCTGGAGGGCGGGCCCACCTCGACCAGCAGCTGGTCGCCGCGAAATACATACCAGTGGGCTTCGCCCGCCGTATCGGCGGCGACAAGGTGGACATAGCCGTCCGGGCTGGTGAATGGCATCGTCATGATGGGCGGTAGTTTAGTGCGTTTCACCCGCAAGGCCCGGGAAACGAGGGTGCATTGGCTATAATTCGCCCTTGGTTTCGCGCCACACTTCCCCGCCTTTCACCTCCGGACACCCATGACCGCCACCGCCCAGGACAGCGACCTCGCCAACGTCATCCGCTTCCTGTCGATGGACGCGGTGCAGGCGGCCAATTCGGGTCACCCGGGGATGCCCATGGGCATGGCCGAAATCGCGGTGGCGCTCTGGCACCGCAACCTCAGGCACAACCCGGCCAACCCGCACTGGGCCAACCGCGACCGCTTTGTCCTGTCCAACGGCCACGGGTCGATGCTGTTGTATTCGCTCCTGCACCTGACAGGCTACGACCTCCCGATGGAGGAGCTGCGGCGCTTTCGCCAGCTGCATTCGAAGACGCCGGGACACCCGGAGGTCGGGGTAACGCCGGGCGTCGAAACCACCACTGGCCCGCTCGGGCAGGGAATTTCGAACGCTGTGGGCATGGCGATCGCGGAGCGGCTGCTCGCGGCCGAATTCAACAAGCCGGGCCACGAGGTCGTCGACCACCACACCTACGCCTTTCTGGGCGATGGCTGCATGATGGAAGGCGTGTCGCACGAGGCTTGCGCGCTGGCCGGCACGCTGGGCCTGGGCAAGCTGATCGCGCTGTATGACGACAACGGAATTTCGATCGACTCTGAAAAGGGCTCGATCAAGAGCTGGTACACGGACGACGTGCCCAAGCGCTTCGCGTCCTACGGCTGGCAGGTGATCGCGAACGTGGACGGCCACGACGTGGCGGCCGTGCATCGCGCCATCGCCAAGGCCAGGCGCGAGACCGGCAAGCCCACGCTGATCTGCTGCAAGACCACCATCGGCAAGGGCGCGCCGACCAAGGCCAACACCGGCGGCGCGCACGGCGCGCCGCTCGGCGACAAGGAAATCGCCGCGACCCGGGAGGCGCTCGGCTGGAAATATCCGCCGTTCGTGGTGCCCGAGGAGGTTGCCAAGGCCTGGGACGCGAAACGCAAGGGCGCGCGCCGGGAATCCGAATGGAAGAAGCTGTTCGCCGCTTATGCCGCGGCGTTCCCGGCCGAAGCCGCCGAGTTCAAGCGCCGCATGGCCGGCGACCTGCCGCAGGATTTCGCCGCCAGGCTCGACGCGCTCGTAGCGCAGACGGACGCGAAAGCCGAGACCATCGCCACCCGCAAGGCTTCGCAGAACGCGATCGAGGGCCTCGCGCCCGGGCTGCCCGAACTCCTCGGTGGCTCGGCCGACCTCGCGGGCTCCAACCTCACGCTGTGGTCCGGTTCGAAGCCGGTCGGGAAGGTCGGCGGCGGGAACTACCTCTTCTACGGCGTGCGCGAATTCGGCATGTCCGCGATCATGAACGGCATCGCGCTGCACGGCGGCTACATCCCCTACGGCGCGACCTTCCTGACCTTCTCCGACTACGCGAGGAATGCGCTGCGCATGGCGGCGCTGATGAAGCTGCGCGCGCTCTGGGTGTTCACGCACGATTCGATCGGCCTGGGCGAGGACGGCCCGACGCATCAGTCGGTCGAGCACATCGCAAGCCTGCGGCTGATGCCGGGGCTGGACGTGTGGCGGCCCTGCGACACGGTGGAATCCGTCGTCGCCTGGGGGTATGCGCTTGCCCGCAGGGACGGGCCCAGCGCGCTGGTGTTCTCGCGCCAGAACGTGGCGTTCTCGGCGCGCGATGCGGCGGCCCTCGCGGGCGTTAAGCGCGGCGGCTACGTTCTGTCGGATGCGCCGCAAGCGCAGGCGGCGATCCTCGCCACGGGCTCGGAAGTGCCGCTCGCGCTGGCTGCGCAAAAGCAGCTCGCCGAGGCAGGCATTGCGGTGCGCGTGGTTTCGATGCCCTCCACGAACGTATTCGACCGCCAGGATGCCGCCTACCGTGCCGCCGTATTGCCCCGCGGCATGCCGCGCGTGGCGGTGGAGGCCGGTGTGACGGACTTCTGGCGCAAGTACGTGGGCCTCGAAGGCGCGGTTGTCGGACTTGACCGTTACGGCGAATCGGCGCCGGCCGGGGATCTCTACAAGTTTTTCGGCATCACATCGGAGGCCGTTGCGGCGGCCGTGAAACAGGTTCTGTCTCAGGAGTAGAACAATGGCAATCAAGGTAGCAATCAACGGCTACGGCCGCATCGGCCGCAACATCCTTCGCGCCCACTACGAGGGTGGCAAGAAACACGACATCCAGATCGTCGCGATCAACGACCTCGGCGATGCCGCGACCAACGCGCACCTGACCAAGTACGACACCGCCCACGGCAAGTTCCCAGGCACGGTGGCGGTGGAGGGCGAGTACATGGTCGTGAACGGCGACAAGATCCGCGTCTGCGCCAAGCGCAACCCGGCCGATCTGCCCTGGAAGGAAATGGGCGTCGACGTGGTCCTCGAGTGCACCGGGTTCTTCACCACCAAGGAAAAGGCCGGCGCCCACCTAACGGCCGGCGCGAAGAAGGTGATCATCTCGGCTCCCGGCGGAAAAGACGTCGACGGTACGGTGGTCTACGGCGTGAACCACAACACGCTCAAGGCCGCCCACACGGTGATCTCGAACGCGTCCTGCACCACCAACTGCCTCGCGCCGATGGCGAAAGTGCTTAACGATTCGGTGGGCATCGTCGCAGGCCTGATGACGACGATCCACGCGTACACCAACGACCAGGTGTTGACGGATGTGTACCACGAGGACCTGCGCCGGGCGCGCTCGGCCACCATGTCGATGATCCCGACCAAGACCGGGGCGGCCGCCGCCGTGGGGCTGGTGCTCCCGGAACTCAACGGCAAGCTCGACGGCTATGCGATGCGCGTCCCGACCATCAACGTGTCGATCGTCGACCTCACTTTCATCGCCAAGCGCGCGACCACGGTGGACGAGATCAACGCCTTCATGAAGGAAGCCGCCGGTGGCGCCATGAAGGGCATCCTCGACTACACGAAGGAGCCGCTGGTCTCGATCGACTACAACCACAACCCGGCTTCGTGCACGTTCGACGCCACGCTCACCAAGGTGGCCGAGGGCACGCTGGTCAAGGTCGGCGGCTGGTACGACAACGAGTGGGGCTTCTCGAACCGCATGCTGGACACGACCATCGCGTTCATGAACGCAAAGTAGTTAGCGAAGGGTTTAGATTCGCATGAAGTTCCTGCGCATGACGGACCTGGACCTGAAGGACAAGCGGGTCCTGGTCCGGGTCGATTTCAACGTGCCGTTCCAGGACGGCCGCATTACAGAGGACACGCGCATCCGCGCCGCGCTGCCGGGCGTGAAGCACGCATTGGCGAAGGGGGCGCGCCTGATGCTGGTGTCGCACCTTGGCCGCCCGACCGAA
>JANNWA010000476.1:0-2460 GCA_031408275.1 Pseudomonadota bacterium | reverse complement strand
CGTGCGCGGCGCCCTGCTCCACCTCGCGGGACGGACGGACGACACCGCCCTGCCGCTGCTGCGCGTGCCAAGCGCGGCGGCGGTGCGCAAAGTGCGCGGGCGCACAGAGTACCAGCGGGCCATCCTCTATGCTGAGGCAGGCGCTTGGAACGTACGGCTCACGGGCCAGCAGGGCTCCGGCGTGCTGCGCTCGATGGCGGAGGCCAACTGCTTCATGGTGCTGGAACACGATCGCGGCGACGTGGCCGCTGGCGACCTGGTCAGCGTACAGTTAATGGAAGGTCTCGTATGAATTCTCTCCTCAAGTTAAACGAGTTCGGCCAGTCGGTGTGGCTGGACTACATCCGCCGCGACCTGGTGACCGGCGACGGCCTCTCCAGGCTGATTGCCGAAGACGGTCTCGCCGGCCTGACCTCGAACCCGGCGATCTTCGAGAAAGCCATCGGCGGCGGCAACGAGTACGCGGCTGCGATCCGCGCCCTGAAAGACAAAGGACTCGATGCGATGGGCACCTACGAGGCGCTGGCAATCGAGGACATCCGCGGCGCGGCCGACGCGCTGAAGCCCGTGTTCGAGGCGAGCGAAGGCCGCGACGGGTTCGTGAGCCTGGAAGTCTCGCCCTACCTCGCCCACGACACTGCGGGGACCGTCGCCGAGGCGCGCCGCCTGTGGCGGGAGGTCGCGCGGCCGAACCTTATGATCAAGGTGCCCGCCACGCCCGCGGGGCTGCCCGCGATCGAACTGCTCATTTCGCAGGACATGAACGTCAACGTCACGCTGCTGTTCTCGCGCGGCATGTACGAGCAGGTGGCCGAGCGCTACATCGCCGGGCTCGAACGGCGTGCCGCGGAAGGCGGCGACCTCGGCCGGATCGCAAGCGTGGCGAGCTTCTTCGTGTCGCGCATCGACGCGGCGGTGGACCCGCTGCTGCCCGTCGGGCTGCAGGGCAAGACCGCAATCGCCAACGCAAAGCTCGCCTATGCAAGCTACATGCGCATCTTCTCCGGCGCGCGCTGGGAGGCCCTCGAAGACAAAGGCGCGCGGCCGCAGCGCCTGCTGTGGGCGAGCACCAGCACCAAGAACCCCGCGTACCGCGACGTGCTCTACGTCGAGGAACTGATCGGCAGCAATACCGTGAACACCCTGCCGCCGGCGACCCTGGATGCGTTCCGCGAGCACGGCCTGCCGCGCGCCAGCCTGGAGGAAGACCTGACCACGGCGTGCAGCACGCTGGAGGCGGTGGAAAAACACGTCAAGCTGGAAGAAGTCACGGACAAGCTGCTGGCCGACGGCGTGAAGCAGTTCGCCGACGCTTTCGACAAGCTCCTCGCCGCGGTGGAGGCGGCGAAGCAGGCAGCTTAGGCTAGACGAGAAGAGGGGCTGCGCTACGCGTACGCCGGCGGCGGCGTGAAAGCGTAGTACTCGCGCTCGATCAGCTGCGCGAAGCGGATCGTGGCGAGGTCACCGTACTGCGGCCCGACGATCTGCACGGAGAGCGGCAGGCCTTCCGGCGACAATCCGATCGGCGCGGCGGTGCCCGGCAGAAAGCACATCCCTGCTATCCCGGCCCACCACATCTGCGTGGTCACCGGCTGCGGCTTGCCGTTCACCGTGATCATGCGCTCCCAGCGCTCGCCGGGCATCGAATGCGGGAACGCGGCCGTCGCCGCGTTGGGGCACAGCAGCACGTCCCAGTCCTTGAAGAACTCCGCCCACGCAAGGCGCATCTGGTGGCGGCGGTTGGAGGCGATGAGCCAGTCCTTGTGGGGCTGCGTATTGGCGCGGACCATCTGCGCGTAGTAGCCCATGTCCTTCGGGTCGAGCTTCGCCTTGGCGGCGACCATCCTGTCGAAGAATTCCGGCGTCTGGCGCCCCGAGGTCGCGCCGCGCAGGAGCTGGATGAAGACGCGGTGCGCCTCGCCGAGGTCGAAATCGGGCAGCGCGCGCTCGGAGACTTTTGCGCCCTTGCTCGCGAGAAACTGCGCAAGCCTGCGGATGGACTGACGCACCGTGTCGTCGGTTTCCGCGGTCGGATGCGATTCGAGCACCGCGACGCGCCAGCCGCGCAGCGTCTTCTTTTCCGGCCTGGGCAGGGAGAGCTTCCACCCCGACCCGTCGATGGAATCCGCCCCGGCCATGATGTTGAACGCGAGTTCGAGGTCCACCGCGCTGCGCGCGAGCGGCCCGATCACGGAGATGTCCGCCGGATGCGCGGCGCCGGGCAGCGCATGGCCCGCCATCGAGCACACGCCGTAAGTGGACTTGTGGCCGTACACGCCGCAGAAATGCGCCGGGTTGCGGATCGAGCCGCCGATGTCGCTGCCGGCCTCCAGGCCCGTGAGGCCCGCAGCCAGCGCCACCGCGGCGCCGCCCGAAGACCCGCCAGGCGTGCGTTCGTGGTTCCAGGGGTTCACGGACTTGCCATACACGGGGTTCAGCGTCTCCCAGTCGGCCAGCAGC
>JANNWA010000475.1:0-7143 GCA_031408275.1 Pseudomonadota bacterium | reverse complement strand
CATGGAATTGCCGGTGCCGGTGATCGCCGCGGTCAACGGGCATGCCTACGCCGGCGGGCTCGAGATGGCGCTTGCCTGCGACTTCGCCTACGCGGTGCCCACCGCACGCTTCGCGCTGACGGAAGTCACCATCGGCATCATGCCCGGCGCCGGCGGCACGCAGAACCTGCCGCGCGCGGTGGGCGAGCGTCGCGCCAAGGAGATCATCCTCACCGGGCGGCCCTTTAGCGCCGCCGAAGCCCGCGACTGGGGCGTGCTGAACCGCGTTGTCGAGCCCGACCAGCTCCTCGCAACGGCACTGGAAACCGCGGGGACCATAGCAGCCAACGCCCCGCTCTCGGTCCGTCAGGCCAAGAAGTCCATCCACCTCGGCCTGCAGACGGACCTGCGCACGGGTCTTCGCATCGAAGTCGAGGCCTACAACCGCCTCATCGGCACCGAGGACCGGGTGGAAGGCATCCGCTCGTTCAACGAGAAGAGAAAGCCGCAGTTTCGCGGGAAGTAGCCGCCCGAGCGATGGTGAGCCTTTCCCGGGTCTCCGGCCGTTGCCGGCAGATTCGCGAAAGGGTATCGTTCAAGCGTGAACGCCTCTTCGCAGGAATCCTCCCCATGACCGAACTGACAGTCACGCTTCCGGACGAGCTCGCCAGTCAAATCCGGGCCGCAGGGCTTTTGGACGATGCCGCCTTGGAAAGGGTTTTTCGCGAAGCGCTGCGCAAGCAGGCCGTCGGCGAACTTTTTGCCGCGCTCGACGAGATCGAAACGGCAAAACTTCCGCCGATGACCGAGGCAGAAGTCCAGGCCGAGATCGACGCGACACGCGCCGAGCGCCGCGCGCGTACCGACAAGTAGTCCCCGGTGCGCATCGTCGTCGACACGAACGTCATCGTGTCCGCTTTCCTCTGGGGTGGCACACCGCGGCGCCTGCTCGATTCGGTCGAAGCGCGGCACTTCGAGCTTTTCACCAGCCGCGCTCTGGTCACCGAGCTGGAAGACGTGCTCTCGCGCGAGAAGTTCGCCGCCCTGTTGAGGCAAACCCGCTTTACCGCCGCCTTCCTGCTCGCCCGCTACACCCAGCTCGCCACGCTCGTCGCACAGACGGAAGTCGAGGCCCCGGAGCTGCGCGACCCCAAAGATATCCACGTCCTTGCCTGCGCGCTTGCCGCACGTGTCGGGGCGATCGTCTCAGGCGATGACGACCTGCGGGTTCTGGGCAGCTATCGGGGAATCCCCGTCCTGTCTCCGACGGACTGCCTGCGGCGCATCACCACCTGAGAGCACGCCGCCCGGCCGAGGACCAACGCGAAAGGGACCAAACCATGACCACCGTTCAGATCACATTGCCCGACCAACTCGCGCAGGATGCCCAGCATGCCGGGCTGCTGGCGCCCGCCCGGCTGGCGCAGTTGTTGCGCGATCAACTCGAGTCGCTGCGCGTGGACGAACTGTTTACGAACGTAGTCGTATCGGCGCTTCACAGCTCACCCTCGAACAACTTGTAGAATTCAAGACATTAAGTTTATAAGCCTAGCTCCAGGAGCGGCTCCCCGGGTAGTTTATGTATCGGTATAGATACATTTACCCGGTCAGGCGCTTAACCCGAGCTCGCGTCCGAGCTGTTGCGCAACCTTACTGATCAATGCCGGAGGAATCCGGCCCAGTTGCGTCGCATCCGACGCTTCGATCGTCGCGATCTTCGCCGTACGGATCACGGACGGCACCGGCAGGCCTGCGGCCGCGAGATTCGCCACAGGCACGTCGCCCTCGCTAAACGTCGCCCGGCTGCAGGCGCAATGTAACGCGAACCGGCCGGGGAGGGAGTTCTTTAAGGCAAGGACATTCCTTGCGACGCGCAATCAGGGACTTGCAGACTTGAGGTCACAATCAACGAATTGTCGGGGCTCGGGGTTTTGACCAGGATGCCGGAAGGTGGGCGCAGCACCGCCTATGAGATTTCCCGCCTCTGAACGGCGCGAGGCGCAGGCGGTCGCGAGTTCGTCGCGTCGGGCGGTGGTGAAGATTCTTTGGGCGTCGAACCGTTGCCGATTGCGCTTCGGCAGGGTATCGTGAAAACATGAATATCAATCCTCGACAGCGCGCCAGGCCATGACCGAACTGGAACTGAAGCTTTCCCTGCCCGACCAGATCGCCAATCAGGCAAGGGCTGCGGGCCTGCTGACCTCCGAATCGATCGAGCGCCTGGTGCGCGAGGCGATCAGGAAGGCCGCTGCGCAACGCCTGATCGAGTACGGCAAACGCCTGCGTGAGCCCGGAGGCGCCGAGATCACCGGAGCCGAACTCGAATCCGAATTGAAGGCCGTGCGCGCCGAGCTTCGCGAAGCCCGTGCGGGTCGTACTTGACACCAACGTGGTCGTCTCGGCGCTGCTTTGGGGCGGCATACCCGAGCGGCTGATCGAACTCGCCGGCGAAGGCAGCCTCGAATGCTTCACCTCTGAAGCGCTCCTCGCCGAACTCGCCGGCATACTGGGGCGCGCCAAGTTCGCCGCCAGACTCAAGCAGAAGAACCTCTCGGCCGCCGAGATCGTCGCGCGCTACCGGGAGATCGCCGAAACCGTCGAAGCCGCGCCAAACGAAGAGACGGCATTGCGCGATCCCGATGATGCGGCGGTGCTCGCCTGCGCACTGGCCTCCCGCGCCGAGGCGATCGTCTCGGGCGACGACGACCTGCGGGTTCTGGGCAGCTTCCAGGGAATTCCTGTCCTATCGCCGACGGACTGCCTGCGGCGCATAACCACCTGAGAGCACGCCGACCGGCTCAGGAAACAGCGTGGCAAAGTGTTGTATGAAGCCGCAGTGCCTCGGGCGCGCGTGGGCGGGCGGTGGTGAAGTTTCTCTGAGCATCGGGCCGTTGCCGACCGGATCGCGGCAGGGTATCGCTAAAGTCCAGGCTGGGATCGACTGTAGAATTCAAGACATTACGTTTATAAGACACGCTCCAGGAGCGGCTCTCCGGGTAGTTGATGTATCGGTATAGATACATTTACCTGGTCAGGCGCTTAACCCGAGCTCGCGTCCAAGCTGTTGCGCAACCTTCCTGAGAAGCGAGGGACGGGCGGTGGCGAGGTTTATCTGACCTTGTTTAGGCAATAGCCCCGCGTTTCATTCGCCACCGGATGCGGCATAATCCGGGCCATACGGCCATGAAGATCACCACTGCACAAATCAGGAAGCTGAGCCGCCGGATCGCCGAACATTTCAGTCCGGACCGGATCATCCTGTTCGGCTCGCGCGCTCACGGCAAGGCCCGCGCCGATTCGGACGTCGACCTTCTCGTGGTCATGCCTTGCGAAGGCCCCGGTGCGCGCAAGGCCGTCGAGATCCTCAATCGCGTCGAGCCGGATTTCGCCGTGGACCTGATAGTCAGGACGCCCCAGGAACTCCGCAAGCGCCTGGCACTGCAGGACAGATTCCTCGCCGACATCGTGCATCGGGGCAAGGTGCTATATGAAGCCGCTCACCCGTGAATGGGTCAATAAGGCCGAAGGGGATCGCAGCACTGCGCGGCGGGAAATGCGAGTACGGAAGGAGCCGAACTTCGATGCCGTCTGCTTTCATTCGCAGCAGTGTGCCGAAAAATATCTGAAGGCCCTGCTCCAGGAGCGCGCAGCGGCGATTCCGCGCACCCACAACCTGGAAGCACTGGCGAAGCCCATGCTGGCGTCAATCCCTGCGCTGGTTGCGCTCACCCCTGACCTGCGCACGGCTGGAAGGAAGCGGCAGTTTCACCGGAAGTAGCGGCCGGGCGCGCCGCCTCCAGTATCCTGTGCGCCCCTGGAGGATAAGCAACATGAAAAAGCTCGCCCCCCTGTTCGCCCTCTGCGCGGCGGTGGCCGCGTCAACGGCATTTGCACAGCCCGCCACGCAGAAATACCCCGACAAGCCGATCCGCTTCATCGTCCCCTTCCCTCCCGGCGGCGGCAACGACATCCTCGCGCGTGCCATCGCGCCGAAGATGGGCGAGTTCCTCGGCCAGCCCGTGGTGATCGACAACCGCGCCGGGGCCGGCGGCAACATCGGCACGGACCTCGCGGCGAAATCGGCGCCGGACGGCTACACGATCCTGATCGCCTCCAACCAGGTGACGATCAACCCCTGGCTGTACTCCAAGCTGCCCTTTGACATCGAGAAGGATTTCGTCGCGGTAGCCCAGGCGGCATCGGTCCCCATGGTGCTTGCGGTGCATCCTTCAGTGCAGGCCAACACGCTCAAGGAATTCATCGCGCTTGCCAAGGCCAGCCCCGGCAAGTTCAACCACAGCACGCCCGGCAACGGCACGCCGCAGCACATCGCGTTCGAGGTGTTCAACCATGCTGCCGGGGTCACGGTCACGCATGTCCCGTACAAGGGCACGGGACCCGCCATCGCCGACCTGATCGGCGGGCAGGTGCAGTGCGCGATCGGCACGATGGCCTCATTGGAACAGCACGTGAAAGCCGGCAAGCTGCGCGCGCTGGGCGTCACCACGCCGAAGCGCTCGGCAACGATGCCCTCCGTGCCCACGATCGCCGAGGCCGGCCTCCCCGGCTTCGAGGTCCCGCTGTGGTACTCGATCCTCGCGCCGGCCGGCACGCCGAAGGAGATCGTGGCGCGGTTATCCGCCGATATCGCGAAATCCCTGGCGGTGCCCGAGACACGCGACCGGCTCACCGCGCAGGGGTTCGACGTCAGCTACCTCAACCCCGAGCAGATGAGCGAACTCATGCGGCAAGACATCGCCCGGTGGCAGAAGTCCATCAAGGACATCGGCCTGAAGCTGGACTAGGAAGGCACACGTGAGTATCAACGAATCCATTAATGGAGCACTGCGAGGCATCCGCGTCCTCGACTTCGCGCAGGTCGGCGCCGGCCCCACTTGCGGCATGCAGCTGGGGGATCTTGGCGCGGAGGTGACCAAGATCGAGGGGCCCGCCGGCGACCTCGGCAGGAAGCTCGGCCCGCCCTGGCAGAAGGGCGAATCGGTCGTGTCGATGAGCTTCAACCGCAACAAGCGCTCGCTCGTCATCGACATGAAAAAGAACGAAGGCGCGCCGGTCGTGAAGCGCATGGTGCGCGAGGCCGACGTGGTGCTCGAGAGCTTCCGCCCCGGCGTGATGGACAAGCTCGGCATTGGGTACGCCGCACTCGCCACGGTGAATCCGCGCATCGTCTACTGCTCGCTGTCCGCCTACGGGCAGACCGGCCCCTGGCGCGACAAGCCCGGCGTGGACGGCATCGTGCAGGCCGTGTCGGGACTCATGAGCAATATCGGCGATGCGGATTCCCCGCCGATGAAGGTGCTGGTGCCCGCAGTAGACATGGTGACCGGGTTCCTCGGCACCACCGCAATACTTGCGGCGCTGCGAACGCGCGACACGACAGGCCGGGGCCAGCACCTGGACGTATCGCTCTACAACAGCGCCGTGATGCTGCAGCAGTCGGCGATCGCGTCCTACCTCTCCAGCGGCGAACTTCCCGCGCGCACCGGCACGGCCGCGCCCTACTCCGCGCCGAACGAGGCCTACCCGACCAAGGACGGCTGGATCATGATCGCGGCCTATCACGAGGATCGCTGGAAGGCACTGTGCGGCGTGCTCGGCGACCCGGCGCTGGCCGCCCGCCCGGAGTTCGCGCTGAACCCGGACCGCGTGGCCAACCGGACGCCACTCATGGCGGAACTCACCAAGCGCCTCGCCTCGAAAACCTCCGCCCAATGGCAGGAGCTGATGGAAAAGGCCGACATCATCTGCGGCCAGATCGCCGACTACGACGCGCTGATGGAGTCGCCGCAGCTCGCGCACAACGGCGTGATCGTGGAGATGCACAGCTCGGTAGCGGGCACGGTGCATACGGCAGGCATGGCGATGGGGGACCGCGACGCCCAGTCGCGCGTGCATCGCGGTCCGCCCGCGGTAGGCGAGCACAGCTGCGAGGTGCTGGCCGGGTTCGGCTTTTCGGAAAAGGAGATCGAAGCGCTGCTCGCGAGCGGCACGGTCGTGCAGAGGAAGGAGCCCGCGCCATGAAGTTCAAGGCGGTCAGGCAGTACCGGGAGGACGGGAAGCGCGTCAGCCGCATGGTCGAGCAATCGGTGGACGACCTCGACCCCGGCAACGTGGTGATCAAGTCGCACTACGCCGCGGTGAACTACAAGGACGCCCGCGCCGTGACCGGCGTGGGCAACGTGATCTCGCGCTTTCCCTGCATCCCGGGCGTCGAGGTCGCGGGCGCGGTGGTCGCCTCCGAACACCCTGCATTCCGACCCGGCGACCTCGTGACGGTCCAGGGCGGGCGCGACTTCGGCATGCGGCGCGACGGCGGATATAGTGAGTACGTCAGAGTGCCCGGAGAATGGATCGGCCGCATCCCCGAGGGTACCGACCCGTTCGAGTCTGTGGCGATGGGGCTTGCCGCCTACACCTCGGCGCTCGCCGTTGAGGAACTCATCCACCGCGGCGTCACGCCGGACAAGGGCCCGATCCTCGTCACCGGCGGCACGGGCGGCAGTTCGTCGTTCGCGATCGACATGCTCGCGGGCCTCGGCTACCACGTGGTCGCAAGCACGGGCAAGACCGCGGAAACGGATTACCTCAAGAGCATCGGCGCCGCCGAAGTGGTGGGCCGCGACGGCATCGCAGCCGGCGACAAGCCCCTCGAGGACCAACGCTGGGCCGGCGCGATCGACGCGGTAGGCGGCAAGCCGCTGGACGCGCTGTTGCGCTCGATGAAGCAGAGCGGCGTGGTGTGCGCCTTCGGCAACGCGGCGGGCGAGACTTTCACCACCTCCATCTACCCGTTCATCCTGCGCGGCGTGACGCTTACGGGCATCAACGGCAACCACCCGGTGCCCGAGCGCGGCTCGGCGTGGACACGCATGGGCAGGGGCGGCGACCTCAGGCCGAAGCACATCGACAGGATCGCCTACACGATCCCGTTCGACGAATTGCAGAAGCACTGCGAGAAGCTCATCGCGTCGGGGGTGAGGGGGCGGGCGGTGGTGAAGTTTTCCTGAGCATCGAACCGTTGCCGACGGGTTCGCGGCAGGGTATGGGAGTGTCCTGATTTCTGTGTTTGAGGCTTGAATGACTTTCGCTCCGTGGCGGTGTTCGCGGGAGTGTCCTGATTTCTGTGTTTGAGGCTTGAATGAC
>JANNWA010000474.1:0-2371 GCA_031408275.1 Pseudomonadota bacterium | reverse complement strand
CGCAGGTACTCGAGGTCGCGCTTGAAGGTGGCCTTGGAGATTTCCAATGAGTCGAGGAACTCCCGCAGCGGCACGCTCCTGCGCCCCTGCAGCAGCTGCTTCATGCGGTAAAAGCGCTCGGTGCGTTCCATTGCAGGGGCGCTTCTTCCGCCTTAGCGCGAGGCAAGCCGCTCGATCTCGGCCACCGTGCGGTCGAGCTCGTGCCAGAGCCGATTCTCCGCGCGCGGCTTAAAGGCGGTGAGCAACGACCGGTAATACCACAGCGTGCCTTCCTTGCCGGTGGTGAAGCGCGGCCAGAGCGCCTCGCCCATCTCGCGGTAATCCTCGAGGATCGCACGCGCGTTGTAGAGCTTGTCGGCCATCGACACCAGCAGGGCCGCGGCGGGCTTGGTGGCGACTTCTTCGATGTACTTTTCCTTGCGCCTGCGCCAGCGCGCCGGGTCGCGGTCGCGCTGTTCGTCAGGATCGCCGTCAGTGCAGGCGACCACGATCGCCTCCACGGTGTCGCCGAAGCGCGCGCGGATCTCGCGCGGGCTCATCTTGTGCGCCTGGTCCTCCAGCGCGTCGTGCAGCAGCGCGCCGATGGCCTGGTCCTCGTCGCCGCCGTGCTCGAGCACGATCGAGGCCACGCCGAGCAGGTGCGACACGTAGGGGATGTTGCCGCCCTTGCGTTTCTGGTCCTCGTGCAGCTCCGCGGCCCAGACCAGGGCTGCGCGGAAACGCTTGCCTACGACAGGCGCGACTACAGGCATCGGAGCTCCTCAGGCAGCCTCAAGCTCGTCCTCCTGCTTGATCAGCGATTCGGCCGGGATGCCCAGCCCGCGATGCAGCCGCCAGATCATTTTGAGCGTAAGGGGACGCTTGCGGTTGAGGACTTCGTACACGCGGTTCAGCTGGCCGATCATCGGCACAAGGTCCTTGGGTGCGAGGCCGGACTGCTCCATGCGAAACTTGATCGCCTCGACCGGGTCCGGAAGGTCCATCGGATAGTGCTTCGCCTCATAGGCTTCGACCAGCGTCACCAGCACGTCCAGGCGCTCGCCATCCGGCGTGCCGGCCCGCGCGGTCATGAGGGAACCGATCTCCTTCAGCGCCGACCGGTAGTCAGCCTTGGTCCTGATTGGTTTTATTTCCATGTTCTCGCCCCGCCTCAAATCGTTTGTGCATCGATCCTGTCGTACTGCGCGTGGGTTCCGATAAAACGTATGTACACCACCCGGTACGGATAATTCACCCACACCACCAGCCGGTACTTGTTCCCGGCGAGGTTGAAGACGGCCCGTCCGTCCCGCAGGATGCTCGCGGTGCCGAAGTCCCGCTTGACCTCGGCAGGCGAACCCCAGTCAGCCTTGAGCGCATGGCGGTACCATGCCAGCGTCGGCTCGCGAGCATCGGCATGGGCCGACTTCCCCTCCCAGAATTCGCGCAGCGTCGACAAGGCTATGATGCGCATGCGTCAGCATAGTCCCGAATTGGGACTAAAGCAAGATACCCTGGCCAGGGCCCACCCGTTTCGCCCGGCGCATTGAATTCCGGCGCGGCGCCCGCCACACTATGGGCTCCCCGCACGCAAACCGATCCCCATGAAAACCACCACCTCGCAGACCGCGGCCCGCTTCCTCCTAGACGGATTGTCGGAGGCCGGCGTCGAATACCTGTTCTGCAATTTCGGCACCGACCACGCGCCCATCATCGAGGAGATGGCGCGCATGGACGCCGCGGGCCTGGCGTACCCGAAATCCATCCTCTGCCCGCACGAGAACACCGCGATGCACATGGCGGGCGGCTATGCCCTCGTCACCGGGCGCGGCCAGGGCGTGATGGTGCATGTGGACGTGGGCACCGCCAACGCGGCCATGGGCATGCACAACCTCTTCCGCACGCGCCTCCCGGTGATGCTGATGGCCGGCAAGGCGCCGTACACGAGCCTCGGCGAACTGCCCGGCACGCGCGACGACTACGTGCACTTCGTGCAGGAGCCGATGGACCAGGGCAGCATCGTGCGCCCCTTCGCCAAGTGGGAGTACACCCTGCCCTCCGGCGCCGTGGCGAAAGAAACGGTCCGCCGCGCGCACACGCTCATGCAAAGCGACCCGCCCGGGCCCGTGCACCTCATGTTCGCGCGCGAGACGCTGGCCGAGCACTGGCAGCCCGAGGCGATCCGCTCGTACCCGGACGCGACGCACTCGCCGCAGCGGCTGGGCGGCATCGATTCCGCGCGCTTCGAGGCGCTGGCGGCGCGGGTGCTGAAGGCGGAGCGCCCGATGCTCGTCACCGGCTACGGCGGCAAGAGCAAACGCACCTCGGACGCGATCGAAAGACTCTCGCGCCTCGCAGGCATGCGCGTGTTCGAGAACGCGCCGGTCATCAA
>JANNWA010000473.1:0-5285 GCA_031408275.1 Pseudomonadota bacterium | reverse complement strand
GGACATCAAGGAAAAGCTGTACCAGGAGACCGTCAAGGCGTTGGACCAACCGGACCTGAAGAAGATCTGGGCCGACCAGGGCGCGACGGCCGGCGGCATGCCGCCGGCGGAGATGGAAAAGCTGGTGAGAAGCGAGATCGTGAAGTGGGCGAAGGTGGTGAAGGACGCCGGGGCCAAGGTGGACAACTGATCGCTGTGCATCTCGCATCGCAAAAAAGGCCGCCGACCTTCGCGGCCTTTTTTTTTCCTGCCCGGTGAATTCGAGCGGCGCCCCGGCGCGCAGCGGTTTCCGGCAGGGATTGCTGCACGCCGCCGGGATCCCGGCGATGGTGCTTGCCGCCGGATACATCGGGTTCGGCGCGCTGGCCGCCGGTCACGGGCTGTCGCTGGTCGGCACCCTCCTGTCCACGCTACTGATCTGGGCGCTGCCCGCGCAGCTGATCGTGGTTGAAATGCACACGCTGGGCGCGCCGTTCTTCGCGGTGCTGCTGACCGCGGTGCTGTCCGGCGCGCGCTTCCTGCCGATGACGGTGATCCTGATGCCGCTGCTGCGCGAGGCCAGGAACCGCCCGCTGCACGAATATGCCGCGGCCCATTTCATCTCGATGTCCGGCTGGGCCTGGGCGATGGCGCGCTTTCCCGCGATGCCCGCCGGGCAGCGGCTGGGCTACTTCTTCGGCTTCACCCTGACGCTGTTCGCGTCGGCATCGGCCTCGACCGTTCTCGGATACGTCGCCGGCGACCTGCTGCCTCCCACGGCAAAGCTCGCATTGGTTTTCATGAGCCCCATGTATTTCCTCCTGCTGCTCGCCGGCGGCTCCAACGACGCCCGCGGTTACCTGGCCATCGTGTTTGGCGCGGTCGCCGGGCCGCTTGCACATGTGGTCGCGCCGCAGTGGAGCGTGCTGGTTGCCGGACTCGCGGGTGGGACGCTCGCCTACGCCGCGCACCGCTTGTGGAAGAAAAGGGGCGCGCCGCGGTGAGCGACTACACCCTGCTTACCATCGCCTGCGGGCTGGGCACCTACTTCTGGCGGGGCCTCGGCGTCGCCGTTTCGGCGCGCATCCAGCCGAACAGCGAACTGTTCGCGTGGATCGGTTGCGTGGCGTTTGCGATGCTTGCCGGACTGATCAGCCGGGTCATCCTGATGCCTTCGGGGGCGCTGGAACACACGGACCTGTGGCAGCGGCTCGCGGCGACGGGCTTCGCACTCGTCGCCTATTTCCTGTTCACGCAGAAGAACCTATTCGCGGGGGTGATCGCCAGCGCGGCTGCGATGTACGCGATTCTCCTGCTTACGGCCTAAAGAATCCCCGCCGCGCGCAGCACGGCAATGTCGGCGTCGCTCTTGCCCAGCAGCCCGCGCAGGATCTCGTCGGTGTGCTGCCCGACCAAGGGCGGCGGCACCTTGTATTCGACCGGCGTAGCCGAAAAACGCATCGGGCTCGCGACCGTGGAGAGTTTGCCGGCCACGGGATGATCCATCTCCACGCGGATGCCGCGCGCCTTGACCTGCGGCTCCTCATACACCTGGGCAAGCGTGTTGATCGGACCGTTGGGCACGCCTGCCGCTTCAAGCACATCGACCCACTCGCGCGTGGTGCGCTTGGAAAACACCTCCTGCAGCAGGCGCGTGAGTTCGACGCGGTTCTCGACCCGCTTGCCGTTGGTCGCGAACCGGGGATCCTCGATGTATTGCGGGCAACCGGCGGCATCGCAGAACTTGCGATAGAGGTTGTCGTTGCCGCAGGCGAGGATCACGTCGCCGTCCGAAGTCTTGAAGGGTTGGTACGGGACGATGTTCGGATGCAGGTTGCCGATGCGCTTCGGGGGCACCCCGGTCGAGAAGTAGTTGGTGTTCTGGTAGGCGAGCAGCGCGATCTGCGAGTCGAGCAGCGCGAGGTCGAGGTGCTGGCCGATGCCGCTTTCGGCGCGGTGGGCGAGCGCCGCGCAGATCGCGATCGACGCGTACATGCCGGTGATGATGTCGGCCACGGGGACGCCCGCGCGCTGCGGCCCGCCGCCGGGCGCGCCGTCGGGTTCGCCCGTGACGCTCATCATGCCGCCCATGCCCTGGATCATGAAGTCGTAGCCGGGATGCTCGCGATACGGCCCGGTCTGCCCGAAGCCCGTGACGGAACAGTAGATGAGGCGCGGGTTGATCGCCTTGAGGTCGTCGTAGCCGAGACCATACCGCGCCAGGTCGCCGAACTTGTAGTTCTCGATCAGCACGTCGCTCACGCGCGCGAGCTCCCGGACGATTACCTGGCCTTCGGGCTTGGAGAGATTCACCGATACGGATTTCTTGCCGCGGTTGGCGGAGGTGAAGTAGGCCGAATCCCCGGTGTCCTTGCCCTCCTTGTCCTTGACCCAGGGCGGCCCGAAGGCGCGCGAGTCGTCGCCGATTTTCGGGCGTTCCACCTTGATGACTTCAGCCCCGAGGTCAGCCAGGTTCTGCCCGGCCCACGGGCCGGCGAGCACGCGGGAGAGGTCGAGCACGCGGATGTGCGAGAGGGGTCCGGCCATGGTGTGTGCTTCCTTGCGCTGAATGAGTCAGGCCGCGATTATCCGCGAAATCCGGGTCAGGACTTGGCAGGAGCGGCGGGCCTTGCGCGCAGCAGCCCGCGCACCTGGCGGGAGGACGCGACCTCGCCGCTGTGCGCGAAGTTTTCGTGGTTTTTCTCGATCTGGTCGAGGTCATACAGGTAATTGACCATGAACCCCGCAGCCTCGCGCAGGCCCTTGGCGGACACGTCCCCGAGCCAGTTCACGCGCTCGAGGCTGGCGCCATTGTTGAGGTGGAAGCGCGCCACGGGGTCGCGCGGCTTGCCCGAAGAATGCTTGGCCTGGAGCAGGTAGGTCCCGATCGCCCGCAGCAGCGGCGGTTGCAGCGCCTTGGCTGCCGCAGGTGAACCGTGCCAGTCGGGCTGATCGAGACCCTTGAGGGCATCGAATTCCGCCGGCGTGAACGCCGCTTTCCCGTCGCGCTGCAGCCATTGCCGAAAGCCCGGCACCGGCGAGAGCGTGACGAAGGCCTTGAGGTGGGGCATGTCGCGGCGGAGTTCCTCCACCACCTGCTTGATCAGGAAATTGCCGAAGGAAACGCCCTGCAGGCCGGCCTGGCAGTTGGAGATCGAATAAAACACCGCCGTGGTGGCGCGCTTCGGATCGAGCGGAACGCGCGCGGAAGCGAGTAGCGGCGCGATCGCGTCGGGGATCGCACGGGTGAGCGCGACTTCGACGAAGATCAGCGGCTCGTTCGCCAGCGCCGGATGGAAGAACGCGAAACACTTGCGGTCCGCCGGGTCGAGCCGGCCGCGTAGTTCGGACCACCCGCTGATTTCGTGGACGGCCTCGTACTCGATCACCTTTTCGAGGATCGCCGCAGGCGTGGACCAGTCGATCCGCCGCAGGACGAGGAAACCGCGGTTGAACCAGGAAACGAACAGGTGCCTGAAGTCCGCGTCTACCGACTTCAGTTCGGGATGCTTTGGGAGGTTGCGCAGCACGTCCTCCCGCATGCGCACCAGCACCGCAGTGCCGCCGGGCGCAAGGTTCACGCGGCGCAGCAGCTCCTGCAGGCGGGATTCGGCCGCCTCGTGCAGCTGGCGGGCCAGTTCAGGGCCGGGCTCCGCGACGTACCGCTTGAGCGCCAGGTCGATTTTCTTCGGATCGGCGCTGAACCGCTGGGCGAGCAGCCGCAGGAACTGCACCTTCACGTCCGCGGGGGCGGCGGCGTAGGCGGCGAGGAGCTCACGGGCGAGCGCCACGCCCGAAGCCTCGCCGCGCTCGGAGAGGAGCGCCTCGGCAAGCGCGCCGAGCTCGTCCTTGCGGGAGGAAAACAAACGGCGCAGGAATCGCGGAGCCATCCCGCTAATCTACCTCAGGGCCGCCAGGGTTGTACGCATGTCGATCTCCGTAGGTCTTGTTGACGCGGGTGCAATACTGGATACGGGCGATCAGGCCCGCAAGGCAATGATGTCGCGCCTGGTGGCGGGCTGGTCGTCGGGGCAGGCTCGCCCCGGCGCTCAGTGGGGTGACATGGTCGTATCGGCGGCGGCGGCGGCGGCCGCCACAGGTGCGCTGTCGACCAAGCGGCCTTCGGGGGCGGACCGCGCAAGCTTGTCTACGCAACGCTCCATCGCCGTTTTGGCTTGGGCCAGGCGTCGATACGAGTCGAGGAAGCTGATCATCCCCACTTGGTAGTCGCACTGAAAGCTCGCGACCGGCTCTGCCTCACCCGGGCGCAGAAGCGCCACGTCGATGCTTGCGCCACCCCGGCTGCGCAGGAAGCTGCGAACACCGGGAATGGGGATGGGCAACGCCATCACAAGCACGTTGCGGGTGATGTTGGGCATGGTGGCTTGGGTGATGCGCGCTTGCAGGCCAAGGGCTGATGGTGCAGCGTCCGTGGCCAGCCCGGGGGCTGCGGGCACCGACCCGTCTGCGGGCTCCGCTTGCGGCGGCACCGCGGGCAGCGCCGCCAGCCGCTCAAG
Source organism: Pseudomonadota bacterium (assembly GCA_031408275.1). Taxonomy (GTDB): domain Bacteria; phylum Pseudomonadota; class Gammaproteobacteria; order Burkholderiales; family SG8-39; genus SZAS-79. The sequence goes on along the minus strand of JANNWA010000473.1, from coordinate 789 downwards.
GGCGTCCCGCAGGTGCTTGACCAGTTCTTGTTGTTCATCGGCCGTAAAGGCGAGGCGGCTGTCGTCCGTGTTGACTTCTGCACCCCACTGCGGCGCGGCCACTGCAATGCCAGACAACGCTAACCGCGCGTTGTTGCGCGACCAGAACACTGCCTTGCCACCCCCGGCCACCGCTGCGCCGGCCGCAGCGCCCGCATCAGCCGCTGCGTTGGGCTCAGAGGCCAGAGCGCCGACGCCCATGCACAACCCCAGCGCCCATGCGCTGCTTGCGAACATCCACCGACGGGGAGTAAACGTCATGAACTGCCTTGTCTTGTTTGCCGATGCAGAAGGTACCGGGCGGCAGGAAATTCAATCCTGCTTCTTTCGAGCGTCGGGCCGCTGATTGTGCTGTTCTGATGATTCAGCGCTGCCAGAAACGACGCCGGCTGCATTCTGGGCCTGCGCCAGGGCGCTTGCAATGCCGAGTCCATCGAAAGATGCGATAGGTGGTTCGAACGATAAGTGATGGGCGTTTGGGACGACCGCATTACTCGGCTGGTCGGGCGGATTGCATTTGACAAACAGACCAGACCAGACCAGACTATATAGACACAGGAGGTCATGACTCATGCAAGTCACCAATATCTCGGAAGCCAAAAGCAGTCTTTCCTCCCTGATCGCGCAAGTTGAAAAGGGACATAAGGTCATCATCGGCAGGGCCGGCAAGCCGATAGCCATGCTCGTCCCCTATCGTGCCGATACGACGCAGCGCAAATTGGGCGGAACATGGTCCGGCAAGGTCAAAAT
>JANNWA010000472.1:0-2567 GCA_031408275.1 Pseudomonadota bacterium | reverse complement strand
AGCCAGTAGATGCGGGCCGTTCCCTCGTTCGCCTGCTTGGTCACGCCGTAGAGGTTGGTCGGGTCGTGGGGGGCGTCGTTGGCGAGCGGGCCCGGCGGGTAGCGGTCGGGCGGCCCGTACACACCGGCCGAGCTGGCGTAGGCAATGCCCTGCACCTGGCCGGCATGGCGGCGCGCAGTCTCGAACAGGATTGTCGTGCCGACCGCGTTGACCCGCATGCCGCGAACCGGGTCGGCGCGCACAAAGGGCACCTGCAGCGCCGCCAGGTGGATGATGTGGGTGATGCCGTTGTCGACGACAGTTTTTTCGAACTGCTCGAAATCGGTGACGTCGCCGCTGATCAGGTTGAGCCTCGCCAGCTGCGCGTCATCGAGGATCAATTCCAGCCGATGCCGGCTGCCCGGCAGGTCATAGGTCGAGACCGCCACCCCTTCGCCAAGCAGGCGCTTGACCGCCCAGGACCCGATGCAGCCGAGCGCGCCGGTCACCAGAAATCGTTCAGACATGGCTCCTCCAATTCCTCCTCTATCCGGCCTACAGAATACCGCCTTTCACCCCTGCGCCGCCCGGTACCGGTTGCGGATTTCGGACTTCATCAGTTTGCCGGTCTCGGTCCGCGGCAAGGTGGCGGCGAAATCCACGCTCCTGGGGCACTTGAGCGCCGACAGCCGCTCACGGCAGAAGTCGATCAGGTCTCGTTTGAGTTCGTCCGAAGCGGCCGTGCCCGCCTGCAGCTGCACCACGGCCTTGACCTCTTCGCCAAACTCCTCGTTGGGTACGCCGAACACGGCGACATCCGCGACCGCAGAGTGCTGCAGCAACACGTTCTCCGTCTCCTGCGGGTAAATGTTGACGCCGCCCGAGATGATCATGTTCGCAAGACGGTCGGTCAGGTAGAGGAACCCTTCTTCATCGACATAGCCGATGTCGCCGTAGGTGGCCCATCCCTGCTCGTTGTAGGTCTGCCGCGTTTTTTCCGGGTCGTTGTGGTACTCGAACGCCGGCCCGCCCGAGAAGTAAATCACCCCCGGCTTGCCCGCCGGCAGTTCTGCGCCGGCCTCGTCGACGATGTGCACGGCGCCGAACTCCACCCGGCCCACCGAGCCCTTGTGCTGCAGCCATTCGGCGGAATCGAGCGAGGTCCGCCCGACCAGCTCGGTGCCGCTGTAGTACTCGTAGAGGCACGGGCCCCACCAGGCGATCATGGCCTCCTTGACCCAGACCGGGCACGGCGCGGCCGCATGGACCGCCGCGCGCATGCTCGACAGGTCGTAGCGCCGGCGCTCGGCCTCGGGCAGGCGCAACAGGCGGATGAACATCGTCGGCACCCACTGCGCATGCGTTATGCGGAAGCGCTCGATCGCTTCGAGCGCCTTTAGCGCGTCGAATTTTTCCATCAGGACGCAACTGCCGCCCTGGCGCATGACGTTCATGTTCCAGCGTACCGGGGCCGTGTGGTAGAACGGCGCCGTGGAAAGGTAGACGGTGTTCGCGTCAAAATTCTTCCAGGCCGTCCGGGCATCGGGCGTTGCGTTGAAATGCCGGTTGGCCGTTTCCAGCGCGCGCTTGATGCCTTTGGGTTTGCCGGTGGTCCCCGACGAGTACGAGAAGTCGGTTCCTTCGGGCGTATCCGGCAGGACTACTGCGTCGTCGACCGCCGCGAGCGCAGCCTCGTACGAGAGAAATCCCGCGCGATCGCCATCCAGCACAAGGCGCACCATCGACCCGGTGGCCGCCTCGATTGCCGGGGCCGCATCGAGCAGCGCCTGCGAGGTAAACAACGCCCGGGCGCCACAGTCGTGCACCACATGCAGCACTTCGGCCGCCTTGAGGTGCCTGCTGATTGTCGTGTAGTACAAGCCTATGCGATGCGCCGACCAGAGGATCTCGAAGTATCGGAGGTGGTTCTCGAGATAGACCGCGATGCCGTCCCCTACCCGCAGCCCGTGCTCCAGCAACACGGCTGCGCACTTACGCGTGCGCAATTCCAGTTCGGACCAGCTGACGGTTTCCCCGCCCTCCAGCATGCGGTAGGCGATGCCATCGGGATTGGTCGCGGAGATGCGTTGCAGTACGTCGCCACGCCGGATGGAGCCTGCCACGCCTATTCGGGCTTGAGGCCGGCGGCCTTGATCACCTGCTCCCAGCGAACTATTTCCGCCTGCACGAAGCGCGCAAAGGCCTGCGGTGTGCCGCCCACGGGCAGGCCGCCCTGCTCGCCGAAGCGCTGCTTGACCTCGGCGGAGGCAAGCACTTTCTGCAATTCATGGTTCAGCGTGGCGACCACGTCGGGCGGTGTCTTCGCCGATACGAACAGGCCCAGCCAGACCGTGACATCGATGTCGGGGTAGCCGGATTCGACCAGCGTGGGCACGTCGGGCAGCTGGGCAATGCGCTCACGCGTGGTGACGGCCAGTGCCACCAGCTTTCCGCTGCGGATCAACGGCTGGGCGGTGATCAGGTTGTCGACCATGATGTCGACCTGCCCGCCGAGCAGGTCGACCAGCGCAGGCGCCGCGCCTCGGTAGATGATGTTGACCGCGTTCAGGCCGGAGCGGCTCTTGAAC
>JANNWA010000471.1:0-3191 GCA_031408275.1 Pseudomonadota bacterium | reverse complement strand
TCCCTCGCGATCTCGCCGATCCGGCGGTCCTGGCGGCTTGCGCGCAGGCGCTTGCCCAGCGCGACGAGCCCCTCGAGCATGGCCCCGGTGAGCTCGGCGGCCGCGAGCCACGAGATCCCCGTGAACAGGCTGAAGCCGACGGCGGCGAGCGTGATCAGGGCGAGCGTGGCACCGGTAAACCCGAGGATGCCGGAGGCGAAGGACCCGATCGCGCCGCCCACGAGCCCGCCCGGATCCTGCGGCAGTTCAGCCCGCAGGGTGTGGAACCGCAGCGCCTCCAGGGACGAACTCGCGAGCAGAAGCACGGCAAACCCTGCCAGCGCGATCACCAGGGGCCGCGCTTCGATGAGGGCGCTCCCGTCCAGGCGCCGATAGCCCCAGACCACCACGTACAGGCACAGCAGCACCCACCAGTAGGACGACACGCCGAAGAGGAACAGCATCAGGTCGGCAACCCACGCACCCAGCCGGCCGCCCGCATTCTGGGTCAGGGCCGCGGTCGCCTCGTGGGACCAGCCCGGGTCGGCCTTGTGGAATGTGACGAAGATCAGCAGCAGGTAGACCGCGACCGCGACAAGGGCCAGCCATTTCGCCTCGCGCAGCAGGTTCGCGAGTTTCGCGGGCAGTGGTGCAGTTCGGGGGGAAGCGCCGTCGGCTTTTTCGGCTACGCTCATCGCAACGGGATCCGGGGAGGCGCCGATTATACCGCGCCTGCCACCCCGACCTGCCGGCGGATTACTCTATGGCGAGGATCGTCTCGCGCAGCACGATGGTGCTGCCGCGCGTCTCGATGAAGCCGCCCAGCTGCAGGTCCTTCATCACCCGACTGACCATCTCGCGCGACGCGCCGATCATCTTGGCGATGTCCTGCTTGGGCAGGCGCTTGGTGACGACCTTCTGCCCGTCGACCTCCTCCGACATGTCGATCAAGAGGCGCGCCACGCGCCCGTAGACGTCCAGCAGCGCGAGGCTGTTGATCTTGCGGTCGGCCTCACGCAGGCGCTTCACCAGGCCGCGCATCACCGCCATCGACATCTCGAAATTCTCGGCCAGGCAGCGCTTGAAGTCGCGCTTGGTCACGCAGAGCAGCTCGCACGACTCCATGGCCACCACGCTCGCCGAGCGGGGGGCGTCGTCGATCAGCCCCATCTCGCCGAAGAACTCGCCCGACCCGAGGATCGCGAGGATGACCTCCTTGCCCTCGGCGTCGCTCATCATGACCTTGAGCCGGCCGGAGATCACGATGTAGAGCGAATCCGTGGGGTCGCCCGCCACCATGATCGTGGTGCCGCGCGAAACGCTCTTGCGGGTCACCAGCGTGGCGAGCAGCCGCAGCGCATCGTCCGGGAAGCTCGCGAACATCGGCACATTTTTCAGCACCGCCGTGGAAACCGTTGCCGTCATGGTCGACATGCCCCGTCTGCTCCTTGTGTTCGCCGGGCGCCCTGCCCCGGCGGCTTGCCTGTCCGATAATCTTAGCAGAAGCGCCACGGCCCGCCATTCCATCAACCCGCGGATCAAGGCGTCAAGGTGGAGCGTTTATAATCGCCCGGCCTCCCGAATCCCCGCCGAACCACAACCTTCCCGAACCCATGGCCACCCGACACTCCCGCCTTCTGATCCTCGGCTCCGGTCCCGCCGGATACACCGCCGCCGTCTACGCGGCCCGCGCAAACCTGAAGCCCCTGCTGATCACCGGCCTCGCCCAGGGCGGCCAGCTCATGACCACGACCGACGTGGACAACTGGCCGGCCGACGCCATGGGCGTGCAGGGGCCGGAACTCATGGAGCGATTCCAGAAGCATGCCGAGCGCTTCGACACCGAGATCGTGTTCGACCACATCCACACGGTGAAACTCGGCCAGCGCCCGCTGGTGCTCGAAGGCGACTCGGGAACCTACACCTGCGACGCGCTCGTCATCGCCACGGGCGCCTCGGCCAAATACCTCGGCCTGCCCTCGGAAGAGAAGTTCATGGGCCGCGGCGTGTCGGCCTGCGCCACCTGCGACGGCTTCTTCTACAAGAACCAGGACGTGGCCGTGGTCGGCGGGGGCAACACCGCGGTCGAGGAGGCCCTGTACCTTTCCAACATTGCAAGGCACGTGACCGTGGTCCACCGGCGCGACAAGTTCCGCGCCGAGAAGATCATGATCGACAAGCTCATGAAGAAGGCCGCCGAAGGCAACGTGACGATCGCCTGGGACCACGCGCTGGATGAGGTGCTCGGCGACAACTCGGGCGTCACGAGCCTGCGCATCAGGAACGTGAAAACCAACGCGCCGCAGGACCTCGATGTGAAGGGCCTCTTCGTGGCGATCGGCCACACCCCGAACACCGGGATCTTCGCGGGCCAGCTGGCCATGAAAGGCGGCTACATCGTGACCCACGGCGGCGGCGAAGGAAACGCCACAGCCACGAGCATCCCAGGCGTGTTCGCGGCCGGCGATGTCCAGGACCACGTGTACCGCCAGGCGGTGACCAGCGCGGCGACCGGCTGCATGGCCGCGCTGGACGCGGAGCGCTACCTGGACCAGCTGGCGCCGTGACGCCATGGCCGACGACGACTTCCGCAAGGCGGTCGCCGATGTCCGGCCGCTGAAGCCGGTACGGCGCGCGGCGCCGGCCCGGCCGCCTGCGCCGCCGGTGCCGGTGCAGACCCAGCGCGACGAACGCGCGGCGCTGGCCGAAAGCATCGAGCGGCCGGTCACCCCGGAAGAAGCCCTGGAGTCGGGCGAGGAACTCGCCTACCTGCGGGACGGCCTTTCGCGCCAGATCCTGCGCCGGCTGCGCCGCGGGCACTGGGTGGTGCAGGCGGGGCTCGACCTGCACGGCCTGAACCGCTTCGAGGCGGCCCTGCAGGTGGCCGAGTTCCTGCTGCTGGCCGCGCACCGCGGCCAGCGCTGCGTACGCATCGTGCACGGCAAGGGGCACGGCTCGAAGAACCGCGAACCGGTGCTGAAGGCCAAACTGAGGGGCTGGCTGATGCCGCGCGACGAGGTGCTGGCGTTCTGCCAGGCGCCGGCGCACGAGGGCGGCGGCGGAGCGCTTTTGGTCTTGCTTAAGGCAAAACGCTAGACGGCGGCGTCGTTGATCTCGCCGGTGCGGATGCGCACCACGTGCTCGACGGAAGTCACGAAGATCTTGCCGTCGCCGATCTTGCCGGTGCGCGCGGCCTTGACGATCGCCTCGAT
>JANNWA010000470.1:0-2631 GCA_031408275.1 Pseudomonadota bacterium | reverse complement strand
GCAAGGGCCCGATCTACGACGGGCGCTTCAACATGGACCAGAGAAAGCCGCTGTCGGAGGAAGACCTGAAAGTCTAGGCAAGGTCACTTTCGAGTACGAAGCCGGCGGCAGGGTCCTGTCCGAGGACCTCCGCCAGATAGGGCAATAGCTCCGCCAGCATCCCAGGCAGCGTCCACGGCGGATTCAGCACGAACAGGCCGCTGCCGTGCAGGCCGTAGCCGTCTGCCGAGGGCGCTTTTACGGTGAGCGCTGCGTGCAGCCAGTCCTTGCGCTGCAGTCGTTTCAGCGATTCCGGAAACTGCTCCGCCTCACGGCGCTGCACGATCGGGTACCACAGCACGTACACCCCGGTGGCGAAGCGCTGCAGGGCGTCCTCGAGCGCCGCCCGCGCCCGGGCATAGTCACGCTTGTCCTCGTAGGATGGGTCGACCAGGACCAAACCACGCCGCGACGGCGGCGGCAGCACCGATTTCAGGCCGTCGAACCCGTCCCCGGCCTGCACCATCACGCGCGGGCTGTCCTTGGCATAGTAGGCCTTGAGGCTGCGGCTCTCGGTACTGTGCAATTCGAAGAGGCGCATGCGGTCGTGCTCGCGCAGCATCTGCATCGCGATCTGCGAGGAGCCCGGGTAGTAACGCAAATTTCCGTCCGGGTTGAGCGACCGGACCTGCTCCACGTAGCCGACAAGCGCCGGCGGCAGGTCCTTGCGCGACCACAGGCGGCTGATCCCGGATTCGAACTCGGCGTTCTTCTGCGCCCAGGCTTCGTCGAGCGCATACCCCGCCGCACCGGCGTGGGTGTCTACGTACCAGAACGGCTTGTCCTTCTGCGCAAGGTACGCGAGCAGGTGCACAAGTACCGCATGCTTCAGGACATCGGCGTGGTTGCCAGCATGGAACGCATGCCGGTAGCTCAGCATGGGTCAGGCGCGGCGCGCGACCAGCACCGCGTTCGAACCGCCGAAGGCAAACGAGTTGGACATCACCGCTTCGAGCTCTACGCCCGCCCTTGCTATATTTGGCACGTAATCCAGGTCGCACTCGGGATCGGGAACGCGCAGGTTCGTGGTCGGCGGCAGCGCGCCGCGCTGGAGCGCGAGGATCGAGGCAATGAACTCGACCGCGCCGGTCGCGCCCATCAGGTGGCCGTGCATCGACTTGGTCGAACTCACCGCGAGGTTGCGGGCATGCGGGCCGAACACTTCCTTGATCGCCGCCGTTTCACTCGCGTCCCCGGCCAGAGTCGCCGTGCCGTGAGCATTGATGTATCCGACACTCTGTGCGTCCATGCCCGCATCGGCCAGCGCCAGGCGCATGGCCGCGGCCTGGCCGTCCTGGGAAGGCTTGGTGAGGTGGCTCGCATCGCTCGCCGCGCCGAACCCGGCGAGCTCGGCATAGATTGTGGCCCCCCGTTCGCGCGCATGTGCCTCGCTCTCCAGCACGACGATCCCGGCGCCCTCCCCGAGCACCAGCCCGCTGCGGTCCTTGGAGAACGGGCGGCACGAGGTGGACGGGTCCGCGGGATCCTCGTTCGCCAGCGTGCGCAGCGCCTCCCACGCGCGGATCGTTGCGAGCGTGAGGAGCGATTCGGAGCCCCCCGCGATCGCCAGGTCCGCATAGCCATGCCGGATCGCACGGCAGGCCTCGCCGATCGCGATCGCGGACGACGAGCACGCCGTGGAGAACGTGAGGCTGGGCCCGCGCAGCGCAAAGTCGATCGAAATGTGCGCCGTCGCCGCGTTGTTCATGACCCGGATGACGGTGTAAGGCGGCAGGCGATCCTTGCCGTTGGCGAAGATGTCCGCGTAAGCAGACTCGACCGTTTGCGCCCCACCGAAGCCTGTCCCCAGATAGACGCCCGTCCTCGCCTTGCGTGGGTCGGCAGCTTCGATCTTGGCGTCTTCGAGCGCCTGCCGCGCGGCGACGAGCGCGAACTGGCTGAAGCGGTCGAGCAGGGCGAGCTTGGGCTTTGGGAAGAACGCAGTGGCGTCGAATGCGATCTCCCCGCCGATTTTCGAAATCAGGCGCGGCGCGAAATCCGCAGTCAGGTGCCGGATGCCGGACCTGCCGGCCAGCAGGTTCGCGAAGAACTCGTCCCGGCCGATACCTACCGGGCTGACGACCCCGACGCCGGTGACGACGACCTTCCTCAAGGCCCCGCGGCCGCCTTGGCGCGCACCAGGCCGTCGACCAGGTCGGCGATATCCTGCAATGTGCTCACGGCCAGGCCGGAACTGTCGACGCTGATCTTGAATTCGTCCTCGATCTTGAAGAGGCACTCCATTACCGTGAGCGAATCTATGCCGAGTTCCTGCAACGGCCGCCCGGGATCAAGCGTTGCTGGATCGACGTCGAGTTCGGCCGCGATAATCTTCTGTACGGTTTGCAGTGTGGTCATGGGCCGCTTGTCGTCTCGGGTTTGCCCGTCCGGGCGGGCAGTTTTCCGGGAAAGTTCCACTGGCGTTGCAGTGTGCGCATTCTACATGGCTTGGACAGCGCTTCGCCCAAGCCGGCGCAGTTAGAATTGCACTACGCATCTCGAAAACAGATTGGCCCAAAAAGAGAAACTTACACATGCCTGAAAGCCCCGCATTTCAAGTCGAGTCGGTGTCCCGCACATCGGTTTCCACCA
>JANNWA010000469.1:0-1980 GCA_031408275.1 Pseudomonadota bacterium | reverse complement strand
GCAATCACCAAATCATGAACAAGTGGCTCAAAAAATTCTTTACTTATTTGGATCGATATTACGTCAAACATCATTCGTTACCGACACTCACGCAAGCCGGTTTGCGCTGTTTCCGTACCCGCATTTACGATGAAATTAAAGGGACCTGCTCGAGCTCGTGGGCGAGATCCCCGCCGCGAACATGCCGATCCCGGTCCGCAACAACCGCTAGGCCGGGTCGCTGTCCAGCCGGAAGTCTCTTGATCGGCGAACACCCTGTACTGGAAACGCACGGTCTCACCGTCCGCTTCGGCGGACATGTGGCCGTCGATGCGGTTTCCTGCGCTTTTCATCCGGGTACGCTGACCGCGATCGTCGGGCCGAACGGCGCGGGCAAGACGACGTACTTCAACCTGATCTCCGGACAGTTGGCGGCGAGCGCCGGCCGGGTGTCGCTGTTCGGCGAGGACGTAACCAGGCTCAGCGCGCCCCGGCGTACACGGCGCGGGATAGGCCGGGCATTCCAGCTTACAAACCTGTTCCCGCGCCTCACGGTGCTCGAGAACGTGCGCCTCGCCGTCCAGGCGCGGGCAGGACTTGGTTACCGGCTGATGTCAGTCTGGAGTTCGCACGTATCGTTGGTGGAGCGGGCGGAGCATTGCCTGCATCGGGTGGCTCTCGCGGATAAACGAGATCTGGTCGCCTCCACGCTGGCGCACGGCGACCAGCGAAAGCTCGAAGTGGCGATCCTGCTGGCGCTCGAACCCGAGGTTTTCATGTTCGACGAACCAACGGCGGGCATGAGCGTGGACGAGGTGCCGGTCATCCTCGAGCTGATCCACATGATCAAGCAGCAGGGCGACAAGACGATCCTGCTGGTCGAGCACAAGATGGATGTGGTGAGGTCTCTGGCGGACCGAATCATCGTCCTGCATCAGGGGCAGCTTGTCGCCGATGGGGACCCGGGCGACGTGATCGCCTCGCCGATCGTGCAGGAAGCCTATCTCGGAGTCGCGCGTGCCTGAACCGTTGCTGGCGCTCTCTGGCGTGAACACGCACATCAATCAGTACCACATCCTCCAGGGCGTGGACATGGTGGTCCCGCGCGGAGAGCTGACCATGCTTCTGGGCCGCAATGGCGCGGGCAAGACGACAACGCTGCGCACTATCATGGGCCTGTGGCATGCCTCTGCGGGCCGCATCGCGCTGGACGGCGCAGACATTTCCGCAATGCCTACACCGTCGGTTGCCCATCTGGGCGTGGCCTACGTGCCCGAGAACATGAGTATCTTCGCCGGTTTGACCGTCCGGGAAAACCTTCTGCTGGCGGCACGCGAGCGCCCATTCGACACGTCGCGCCTGGAGCGGATATTCAAGCTGTTTCCCGCCATGCAAAAGTTCTGGAACTCCCTTGCCGGCAACCTCTCGGGCGGCCAGAAACAGATGCTTGCAATCTCGCGCGCCATCGTTGAGCCGAGAAAGCTTCTGCTCATCGATGAGCCCACGAAGGGGCTGGCGCCGGCGATCATTGCGAACATGATCGAGGCGTTCCGCGAGCTCAAGCGCGAGACGACGATCCTGCTGGTCGAGCAGAATTTCACTGTAGCGCGCGAGCTCGGGGATTCGGTCGCAGTGATGGACTCCGGGCGGATCGTGCATTCCGGCCGGATGGCGGATCTCGCGGGCGATGAGGCACTGCAGGCCAGGCTGCTCGGCCTGTCCCTGGACTCGCACCAATGACGCAGCCAGCCGATTCGGTCATCCCGGGCGCGCGACTGGACGTTGTCCCGCTGCTGATCGTGCCGGCGGTGGCGCTGGTCGCGGTCGCATTCATTCCCAGCCTGCCCACCTGGGTAACACTGACCGTGGCTGGCCTGGCAATGGGCATGATGATCTTCATCATGGCCTCCGGCCTGACGCTGGTGTTCGGGCTGATGGACGTGATGAACTTTGCGCACGGGGCGTTCATATCGGTAGGCGCATTTGCGGCCGCCTCCGTAC
>JANNWA010000468.1:0-10526 GCA_031408275.1 Pseudomonadota bacterium | reverse complement strand
GACATAATCGGCACATGAGAAGCGCGTCTCGTCTTTGCAAACTTCTATCCGCTTGATCCTGCGCGGCCTGAAGGCCATCCTCAGCTGGACCCTCGCGCTGCTGATCCTGTTCGAGGAGTGGGGCTGGGTACCGCTCAGCCGGCTGCTGGCGCGCCTCGGGCGGCTGCCATTCATCGGGGCCGTCGAGAGGCGCATCCAGGCCCTGCCGCCCTACGGCGCGCTGGCGGCGGTCTTCCTGCCGACGCTTGCCCTGCTGCCCGTCAAGCTTGCCGCGTTGTGGCTGATCGGCCAGGGCCAGCACATGCTGGGCGTCGGCGTGATCGTCGCGGCGAAGCTGGCCGGTACCGCGATCGTTGCGCGCCTGTTCACGCTGACGCAACCGGCGCTGATGCAACTCGCGTGGTTCGCCCGCCTGTATTCCCGCTGGACCGCTTGGAAGGAGGGATTGCTCAGCCAGGTGCGCGCTTCAGCTGCATGGCGGGCGATCCAACGGACCAGGGCAGCCGCGCGAGCGGCATTCGAGCGCCTGAAGTCGCGGCTGCGGTCACCGCCGCAATGAGTCAGGGAACGGATTCTGCATTACACTGTGCCCCATCGCATATTCAGGCGCGAGCAGCCGTCAACCCGGTTTGGCCTACACCGCGACGCTGAAGCTAATCGCACTGCTCCCGGAGCGCAGCCCCGCGCCTTCCGTGCCGCCCGTCCTCCAGCCCCTGTTCCAGAAGCTCGCCCGCGCGGCGGACGCGCGCGATGCCATCGACGCCGAGGAACGCATCTGGTCGGTGTGGATGGCGCACCCGAACGCCGCCGCAGCCGCGGTGCTCGACCGCGCAACGGGCGACATCGCGGCCCGGCGCTACGACATCGCCGAAACCCGCCTCGTGCGACTGATCCGGGTCTGCCCCGGATACGCCGAGGCCTGGCACAAGCTCGGTACGCTGCACTACCTGCTCGGGCAGGACGCGGAGAGCCTCGCGAACCTGCATCGCACGCTCGAGATCGAGCCGCGGCATTTCGGCGCGCTGGCCTCGATCGGCGAAATCCTCCTCGGTGAGTCGGAACGCGACGGCGCCGACCTCGCTTTCCGCTCGGCGCTGCGGGTCCACCCTCGGCAGGACGGCGTGCGCGAGCGCCTGGAAGAGCTGCGCAGGCAAAACTGAGACTGGCGGGGGTCGCAAGACCGGCCCCGATACGCTACGCTTCGCCTCCAGCTTATCCATCACAGAGCGCCTCCGCGGCGCCTTCCGAGACATGCCACGCATCACAGCCTCCCCCGCCCTTTCGCGCCTGCGCATCCTCGACCTCACGCGCGTGCGCGCGGGTCCGACCTGCGTGAAACAGTTCGCAGATTTCGGCGCGGACGTGATCAAGGTCGAGAACACCGAGCCCGAGGACATGGGCGGCGCGCGCGACGGCCCCGACTTCCAGAACCTGCATCGCAACAAGCGTTCCCTGACGCTGAACCTCAAGGCGCCCGAGGGCAAGGCGATCTTCATGCAGCTGGCCAAAACCGCCGACATCGTCGTCGAGAACTATCGCCCGGACGTGAAGTTCCGCCTGGGCATCGATTACGAGTCGCTCAAGGCGGTCAACAAGCGCGTGATCCTCGCCAGCATCTCGGGGTTCGGCCAGGACGGCCCGTACGTGAGCCGGCCAGGCTTCGACCAGATCGCGCAGGGCCTCTCGGGAATCATGTCGGTGACCGGCGCGCCTGGCAAAGGACCGATGCGCGTCGGGGCCGCGGTCGCCGATGTCACCGCTGGGCTCATGGCGGCCCTGGGGATCATGACGGCGCTGCTCGAGCGCGAAACATCGGGCGAGGGCCAGTGGGTGCAATCCAACCTCCTGCAGGCAGGCATCCAGCAGCTCGACTTCCAGGCCGCGCGCTACACGATGTCGAAGGAAATCGCCGAGCAGGTCGGCAACGACCACCCGACCAGCATGCCGACCTCGGCCTACACCACGTCCGACGGCTACATGAACGTCGCCGCGGCGGGCAAGGCCATCTGGCTGCGCCTGTGCGAAGCCCTCGATCGGCCCGACCTCGCCGAGCATCCCGAGTACAAGGATGCGCCCAGCCGCGCGAAGAACCGCAAGTCGCTCAATGCGGAGTTGGACAAGATCCTCGTCACACGGACCAGCGCCGAATGGGTGGAGATCCTCAACGCCGCCGGCGTCCCCTGCGGCCCGATCTACACCATGGACCAGGTCTTCGCCGATCCACAGGTGAAACACCTGGGCGTGTCGACCCCGGTCGAGCACCCGCGCCTGGGCACGCTGCACCTGCTGGGACAGGCGGTAAAGCTCTCCCGCACCCCCGCGACGCTCGCGGCCGCCTCGCCCGAGCGCGGCCAGCACAACGAGGAAGTGCTGCGCGAAGCCGGGTACGACGCGGCCGCCATCGAACAATTCAAGACCAAAGGGATCATCTGATGTCCGGACTCATCACAAAGCGCGACGGGGCGGTTGCGACCGTCCTCTTTTCCAACCCCGAGAAAATGAACGCGATGACGTTCGACATGTGGGCCGCGGTGCCGAAGACGCTCGCCGAACTCGACGCCGATCCCTCGGTGCGCGTGATCGTGGTGGCCGGCGACGGGGAAAAGGCGTTCATCTCGGGCGCGGACATCTCGCAGTTCGAAAAGCTCCGCGGCACCGCCGAGGCGCAGGCCGAGTACAACAAGGCGGTCGAAGCCGCCTACCTCGCGCCGATCGTCTGCTCCAAGCCCGTGGTGGCGCGCATCCGCGGCATCTGCATCGGCGGCGGGCTCGGGTTCGCGGCCGCCTGCGACATCCGCATCGCCTCCGAGAACACGGTGTTCCGCATGCCAGCCGCGCGCCTGGGCCTGGGCTACAGCCCCAGCGGAGTGAAGCGCTTCATGAACGTGCTCGGCGCGGCGAACACGCTGGACATCTTTGTGTCGGCGCGCAAGTTCGACGCGAAAGAAGCGCAGCGCATGGGCTTCGTCAGCCAGGTGTACCCGGTCGCGGAACTCGAAGCGAAGGTCGCCGAGTACGTGAAGTTGATCGCCGAGAACGCGCCGCTGACCGTCGCGGCCGCGAAGTTCGCGGTGGTGCAAGGGCTCAAGGACGCCGCCGACCGCGACATGGCTGCCGCCATGAAGATGGTGCAGACGTGCTTCGCGAGCGAGGACCACAAGGAGGGCCGCAAGGCCTTCATGGAAAAGCGCACGCCCAACTTCGTCGGAAAATAAGAACGCTCCCGCCAAGGGAACACAAAGGAGACAGGCATGACAAAGTGGATTGCGGTCCTGGTCGCATCGGCGCTCTCGGCGTTGCTCGTCGCCACGGGGGCGGCGGCGCAGGCGTTTCCGAACAAGCCGGTCAAGATCATTACCGGCTACCCACCGGGCGGCTCGGCGGACTTTCTCACCCGGCTGCTGGCCGAGGAGATGACCAAGGCGCTCGGCGTCGCCGTCGTGGCCGAGAACCGGCCCGGCGCGGGCGCGACCATCGCCTCCGAAGCGGTGGCCAAGTCGCCGGCCGACGGCTATACGATTTTCAATTCGACGCATCACACGATCAACAAGGCCCTCTACAAGAAGCTGTCGTACGACCCGGACAAGGATTTCGCCCCGATCACGCGCGTGGCGACCGGGCCGCTGGTGATCTGCGTGAAGAACGACCTGCCGATCAAAAGCCTGCGCGAGCTCATAACGTTCGCCAAGGCCAACCCGGGCAAGCTGTTCAACGCAAACTCCGGCAACGGCTCCTCGCCTCACCTTGCAGGCGTGGATTTCATGACGGTAGCCGGCGTGAATTTCACCACCGTTCAGTTCAAGGGCGGAGGCCCTGCCGCGCAGTCGATCATTGCCGGCGACACCGACGTCATGTTCGCCACCCCGCCGACGGTGATGGGATTCATCAAGGCGGGACGCATGCGCGCGCTGGCGATTACCTCGAAGGCCGCGTCCCCTTCGATCCCCGGCATTCCGGGGGCCGGCGAAGCCGGCCTCACGGGCTATGACCATACATTTTCATTCGGCCTGTACGCGCCGGCCGGCACGCCGCAGGCGATCGTCAAGCGCCTGCACGAGGCCGCGGCCCGAGGCTTGCTCCGGCCCGAGGTGCGGGAGAAGATCTCCTTGCAGGGCATGGACTCGACGCCTTCGGCGTCTCCCGAATCCTTCGAAGCCGAGCTGAAAGCCGAAGCGCCGATGTGGGAAAAGGTCGTGCGGGATTCCGGCGCACGGGTCGAATGACCGCATTGCACGACGCCTGACAACCAAAGCAAACGGGAGTAACGCATGACCACCAAAGTCGCCGCAGGAAAGAAAGTCGCAGTGGTCACCGGCGCCGGCACCGGCATCGGCAAATCCGCCGCGCTGGCACTGCTGAAGGACGGCTACCACGTGGCCCTGGTGGGGCGCAGGAAGGAACTGCTCGACAAGACCGCCGCCGACTCGGGGGCCGCGGACCGGACCCTCGTGCTGAGCGCCGACCTGGCGAAGCCCGAAGGCATCCCGCCGGTATTTGCCGCGGTCAAGGCCAAGTGGGGGCGGCTCGACGTGCTCTTCAACAACGCGGGCATGGGCGCCCCCGCCATCCCCATGGAAGACCTCACCCTCGAGCAGTGGATGAATGTGGTGAACATCAACCTCACCGCGATGTTCCTCTGCACCCAGGAGGCGATCCGCATCATGAAGGCGCAGGCCCCGATGGGCGGCCGGATCATCAACAACGGCTCGATCTCGGCGCACGCGCCGAGACCCTACTCCTCGCCCTACACCGCGACCAAGCACGCGGTCACGGGGCTGACCAAGTCCACGTCCCTGGACTGCCGCAAGTACGACATCGCCTGCAGCCAGATCGACATCGGCAACGCCGCCACCGAGATGACCGAACGCATGAAGAACGGCGTGCCGCAGGCCAACGGCACCACCATGGTCGAGCCGCGCATGGACGTGGCCCACGTGGGCAGCGCGGTGGCCTACATGGCGAGCCTGCCGCTGGATGCGAACGTCCAGTTCATGACCATCATGGCGAGCAAGATGCCGTTCGTGGGACGAGGCTAGCAAGGCCTGATGCGGCTGGTCCTCGACACCAATGTGGTGCTGGACCTGGTCGTGTTCCGCGATCCCGGCGCGGCGCCGCTGCGGGCGGCCATCGAGGCCGGCCGTGTAACCGTCGCCACAAGCGCCGAATGCCTCACCGAACTGCGCCGGGTGCTGGATTACCCTGAGTTCAAGCTCGACGAAGCGGCGCAGGCGGCCGCCTGTGACTGGTTTGTGGCTCACGCCGAAATCCTCGAAACGCCCGACCCGGAGCCGCTGCTTCCCCGCTGCCGCGATACCGACGACCAGAAATTTCTCGAGCTCGCCTGGATTGCCGATGTCGAGCACCTCGTGACGAAGGACAAGGCACTGCTGGAACTCGCGCGGCGCGTCGCGAAGCTCGGGCGGTTTGCAGTCACGCCACCCGCGGAGCTCGCCAGGCGCCTGCCTTCGGCTGCCGGGCGGGAAGCGGTTTGAAGAGCGGGGTTGCGAAGATTTGCTATACCTAGAATAATGTGACTTTAGGTATAATCCACCGCATGATCCGCCAGCCGGCCGAAACGCAGACCCTCTACGCCGAGCTCTCCGAACGCCTGCGCGCGCTCGAAGCGGCTCGCACTTTTGCCAGCCTGACGGGCTCGTTCTCGAAAAAGCAGGTCCGCGGCGCCCCCTACTGGTACTTCAAGACCAGCGAAGGCGCGGCGGGACAGAAGGAATACTTCATTGGCCCGGACAACGCAGAAACCAGGGCGATCATGAAAGCCTACGCTGCAGGACGCAAGGAGGCGGGGGAGGCGAACGCGCAGATCGAGCGCCTGTGCGCCATGCTGCGCCAGGGCGGGGCGATGGCGACCGATACCCCCTCGGCTCGTGTGATCTCAGGGTTAGCCAGCGCGGGCGTATTCCGAGTCGGCGCAGTGCTGGTGGGAACGCACGCCTACATCGCCTTGGGCAACGTGCTTGGAGTCCGCTGGGAATCCGCCCTGCGCACCCAGGATATCGACCTCGCCGCAGCAACCGTCCTGCGGGTCGCGATCCCGCAAGCCGAGGCGGACCTGCCCAAGGCGCTCGACGCCCTGAACATGGGATTCCTCCCGGTGCCGGGTCTGAACCCGAGAGCGCCCGAGACTTCGTTCAAAGTGCGAGGCCAACAGTTGCGCGTGGACCTGCTGACACCGGCCTTGGGCTCCCGCAGCGGCAAGCCGATTCCGATACCCCGCCTCAAAGCCGCAGCGCAACCGCTGGAGTTGCTCGACTACCTGCTCGAAGCACCCGTAGCCGTGCCCTTGCTCAACGGCGGCGCTACCCTGGTCAACGTACCCGACCCAGCGCGCTTCGCCCTGCACAAACTGCTGGTCAGCGGGCGCAGGCAGGTTTTCGAGCAGGCCAAGGCAGGGAAAGACCGGCAGCAGGCCGGAGAAATCATTGCCGCCCTTTACGCAGACCGGCGCGGCGATCTCGGGCTGGCGGTCGAAGCGCTGAACAAACGCGCGGCTGCGTGGCGAACGAGGCTCAAACGCGAACTGGCCAAGCTGCCTGATGAATTGAAAGCTGCCCGTACGCTAATCCTGCGCGACCTGCAGGCCTAGGCCACGACTGTCACGCTGGTATTCTTTCGCGATGCAACGCTACGACGCCGTCCTCTTCGACCTGCTGACCGCGCTGATCGACTCTTGGTCGCTCTGGAACCGGGTTGCCGGCGGCGAAGAAGCAGGCCGCGCCTGGCGTGCCGAGTACCTGCGGTTGACCTACGGCAGCGGCAGCTACGCGCCCTACGAATCCCTCGTGGCCGAGGCCGCGCGCGCAACCGGGCTGTCGCAAGCGCATGCCGACCGCCTCGCATCGGAATGGGACACGCTGCAACCCTGGGACGATGCGATCCCCCTGCTGCGCGACCTTGCGCCCCGGTACCGCCTCGGCGTCGTCACCAACTGTTCGGAGCGCCTTGGCCGCCGTGCGGTGGCGCGCATGCAGGTCCCGTTCGAATGCATCGTGACCGCCGAGCGCGCCGGGTCTTACAAGCCCGATCCCGAGCCCTACCAGCTCGCGCTGCGCGAACTCGGCCTGCCGGCGGAACGCGTGCTGTTTGTGGCCGGTTCCGGCTTCGACCTGATCGGCACCGGACAGGTCGGTCTCGACACCGTGTGGCACAACCGCGTCGGCCTCGCGGCCCCGCCAGGTGCGCCCGAACCGGCCGCGCAAGCGCGCACGCTGCGCCCACTGGTCGATGATTTCCTCTCGAAGCAGGCCATCCATGACTGAACCCGCAGTGCTCTCCGAACTCGACACCCCCGCCCTGCTCGTCGAGCGCGGCAAGGTCGAGGCCAACGCCGCGCGCATGCGCGCGCACATCGAGTCGCTCGGCTCGAAGCTGCGCCTGCACGTGAAGACCGCGAAATGCCTCGAAGTGACGCGCATGGTTGCCGGACAGGGCGGGCCGATCACGGTCTCCACGCTGAAGGAGGCGGAGGTCTTCGCCTCGCACGGTTACCGCGACATCCTGTACGGGGTGGCCTTTGCGCCCGGGAAGCTGGCACGCGCGTTGAATGTCGTGCGCAGCGGCGTGAAGCTCACCATCGTGCTGGACAGCCTCGAGGCTGCACGGCTGCTGGCCGACGCGATGAAAGGCCGCACGGAGAAGCTCCCGGTGCTGGTGGAGATCGACTGCGACGGCCACCGCTCCGGGTTGCGGCCGGACGATCCGGAGATCCTCGCCATCGCCCGCGCGCTGGCCGGAACCGGCGCAGAAGTATCGGGCGTGATGACCCACGCCGGCGGGTCATACGACTGCCGCAGCATCGATGCGATCCGCGCCATCGCCGCGAAGGAGCGGGCCTCTGTCGTCGACGCAGCGGCGCGCCTGCGCGCTGCCGGTTTCGCGGCACCGGTCGTGAGCGTGGGGTCCACGCCGACCGCCACCTATGGGGAAAGCCTCGCCGGCGTGACCGAAGTGCGCGCCGGGGTATTCGTGTTCTTCGACCTGGTCATGGCGGGCATCGATGTCTGCCGGATCGAGGACATCGCGCTATCCGTGCTCGGCACCGTGATCGGGCATCAGCGCAAAAAGGGCTGGATCCTGACCGACGCCGGCTGGATGGCGATGTCGCGCGACCGCGGCACCGCGAAGCAGCCGGTGGACCAGGGCTACGGCATCGTCTGCGACGCCGCGGGACGGCCGATCGAGGGCCTGATCGTGTCGGACGCGAGCCAGGAGCACGGCATCATCAGCCACCGCAGCGGGGATCCCGCGCGCATGCCCGACCTGCCCGTCGGCACGCGCCTGCGCATCCTGCCCAACCACGCTTGCGCCACCGCCGCGCAGTACGAAAAGTATTGCGTGCTTGACGGCTCGGATCGCATTGCGGACACGTGGGAGAGATTTTCAGGGTGGTGAACCGCGGCTGGTAAAATCGCCGCATTCCATCCCCTGCCCAAAAGGAAACCGCACCATGGCCGGAAAAGCGAACTACATCTTCACCGTCAGCATGGACATCGACGCCGACAAGGAAGCCATCTTCAACGAGGTCTATGACACCGAGCACATCCCGCTGATACTTAAGGTGCCCGGAGTGGTGTCGGCCAAGCGCTACAAGATGGTCCCGCTCACCATGGTCCTCGGCGGCGAGAAGAAGACCATCTTGATGGAAGGCGAACCGGCCTACATGGCGGTCTACGAACTGGAAACCGCCGACGTGCTGACCGGCGCAGGCTGGGCGCATGCCGTGGACGCGGGCCGTTGGCCCACGCACGTACGGCCGTTCACCAAGAACCGCCGCCACGTGCTGCGCAAGCTGATTGGCTGACCTGCGCGGCTAAGTCACTGCCAGCCTGACCATCGCGACCCGCGACCCGGACGCCGGGGCCTGGATCGCGCAGCGTTCCCCGGAGCGGGAGTCCAGCAACAAGGTGTCATTGGGCGCGAGCGCGGCCGCTTCGCCCGCGAGGATCGCTGTTCCCGCCAGCATCACCGCAAGCAGCGTCTCGCCAGGATGCTGGTCGCAAAGCAGGTCACCGCTCCAGCGCATGATGCGCAGTTTTGCGGTGGCACGACCGCGCTGCGTCATTACATTGAATACCTGCACGATCCCGCCGAGCAGGCGGCAATCCGTTTTCCAATCGCCGCGAAACGCAAACGGCACGAACGGCGCGTCGACCGACTTGGTGACGTCGACCCCTTCGGCCGCGGCCGCGCATTTGAGCTCGACGCCCTTTCCTTCCAGCAGCGTGAACTGGCGATCCATCCCCGGCAGGCTGGAGAACGGGCAATCGGCCGTGATCGCGGTCGTCCCCACCTGCCAGAGCACCTTGTCGTAGCCCGCCCCGGGCGGGTCGGACGCGATGACGTGCGACACCCCGAGCCCGTTCTTCCAGGGCAGCGCAGTGAAACCGCCGGTGCGCAGTATCCGCATAGCGGGCACTATAGCAATTTGTGGATGCAGCCGAAACGATGAAATCCCCACCAGACATCCGTCGCGCCGCGCGCGAAGACGCGGGCGTACTGCTCGAACTCATCCGCGCGCTGGCCGACTACGAGAAACTCTCCCACCTGGTGAGCGCCGATGCGGCGCTGCTCGAGCGCGAGTTGTTCTCGCCGGCAAGCCCCGCCGAGGCGCTGATCTGCCGCGTGGACGGCGAAGCCGTCGGCATGGCGATCTACTTCCATAATTTTTCCACCTTCCTCGGCAGGAAGGGCCTGTACCTCGAAGACTTGTTCGTGAAACCGGAACATCGCGGGCGCGGCTACGGCAAAGCGCTGCTCCTGGCCACTGCGCGCATCGCCCACGAACACAAGTGCGGGCGCTTCGAGTGGATGGTCCTCGACTGGAACACACCCTCCATCCGTTTCTACGAAAGCCTCGGCGCGGTGCGCATGGACGAATGGCGGCTGTTCCGGGTGACCGGGGAGGCGCTGGAAAAGCTGGCCCGGTTGGCCGAACCCTCCCCGCCCGAGACGGTGACCGCTTCGGGCGCGAAACTCGACTAGGCGTCCATTCGGGCCCACGCAGTCGCCAGGCGCTGTTGGCGCGCCTTGGCTGCGCTCGAGCACGCGGCGCCAGCCCCGAATCAGGATAAGCTTCCTGCATGCGCGCCGGCCACACTCCAGTACCCGTCAAGCATGCGCCGGTCGTGCTGGATGCCGCCTGGGCGCCCGAAGCCGGGCAGAAATGCGCGGTGCGGAGTTGCCTTGCGCAACTGAACGCGAACGCGGGCCCTGCCCTGCGCTCGCGCAACAGCGAGTTCCTCCACCAGGCGCGCGTCGCGCTGCGCCGCATGCGATCGTTGCTGCGGCTGCGCTGGCCCGTGGAAGAAAACGCGACCGCGCTGCGCGCCGAATTTCACTGGCTCTCCGAGACTCTCGGCCCGGCCCGCGACTGGGACGTGCTGGTCGAAGACACCCTGCCCGGGATCCTGCACGAGTACGCCCGGAGTGCGGGCGTGACGGTGGATGCCGATCCCGGGCTGAAACGCCTGATGAACGCCGCGCGGCGGTACCGCGCCAGGGCGCGCAGC
>JANNWA010000467.1:0-9149 GCA_031408275.1 Pseudomonadota bacterium | reverse complement strand
ACCTGTTCGGGCAAGTCAAGGCAGTGTCATGTCTGGGCGCCACGCACATCCCCAACCGGTGGGACGAGAACGGGAAGAAATACAAGGCCACCGCCGACGATGCGGCCTATGCGACCTTCGAGCTCGAAGGCGGCGTGATCGCGCACTTCAACAGCTCGTGGGCGGTGCGCGTGCGTCGCGACGACCTGCTCACGCTGCAGGTGGACGGCACGCACGGCTCGGCGGTCGCCGGCCTGCGGCGCTGCTTCACGCAGTCGCGCGTCAACACGCCTAAGCCCGTCTGGAACCCGGACATCCCCCAGCCGATCGATTTTTTCGCGGGCTGGCAGGAAGTCCCCGACAATACGCCCGCGGAAAACGCGTTCAAGGCGCAGTGGGAGCTCTACCTGCGCCACGTGGCGGGCGAGGGCGATTTCCGCTGGGACCTCATGGAGGGCGCGCGCGGCGTGCAGCTTGCCGAGCTGGGGCTCAAGAGCTGGAAGCAGCGCAAGTGGCTCGACGTCCCGGCGCTCAAGTCGTGAACAGGGTTGCGGCCGCAGTCGCGGCGATTGCGGCGTTCTGCGCGTGTGCGCTCGCGCAGGCCCAGTTCCCCGCCAAGCCGGTCCGGGTGGTGATCCCGTTCCCGCCCGGCGGCCCCACCGACGTGGTCGGCCGGCTGCTTGCGCAGAAGATGTCCGAGTCGACCGGGCAGAACTTCGTCATCGAGAACCGCGCCGGCGGCAACGCCACGATCGGCGCAGCCGAGGTGGCGAAGAGCCCGGCCGACGGGTACACGCTGCTCTTCAACGCCAACATCTTCACGATCACGCCGCTGATCTCGAAGAGCGTGCCCTACGACGTGCAGAAAGACTTCACCGCGGTGGCGCTGGTCGCCAAGGGGCCGATCGCGCTGGCGGTGAACGCGGCCCTGCCGGCGAAGACGGTGACCGAACTCATCGCCCACGCGAAGGCCAACCCCGGCAAGCTGGCCTTTGCGATCGGCTCGAACGGTTCGGCGGGGCACCTGGCCACCGAGATGCTCAAGCGCATGGCGGGGATCGACCTGCTGGTCGTGCCGTACAAGGGCTCCGCGCCCGCCTACCAGGACCTGATCGGCGGGCAGATCCACGGCTTCATGGACCCGGTGCTCGGTGCGCAGCCGCACTGGAAGGGCGGCCGCGTGCGCGTGCTCGCGGTCACCTCCGCCAAGCGCCTGCCTTCGGCGGCCGACACGCCCACGGTGGCCGAGACGCTGCCAGGCTACGAGATTTATGCGTGGTACGGGCTGTGGGGGCCGGCCAACCTCCCCGCCGAAGTGACACAGAAGCTGAATGCCGAGGCGAACAAGGCCCTGGGCACGGACCTGCGCCAGCGCCTCGTGGACCAGGGCTACGAACTGTCGGCGGCGTCGGCCGAGGAATTCGCGCGCTTCCAGCGCGAGGACATCGCGCGTTCGGCGAAGATCGTGGCCGACGCCGGGATCCGGATGGAATAGGCGCGATGGAGCGGGTCGGCCTGATCGGGTTGGGTCTGGTGGGGCGGGCAATCGCCGGGCGCCTTGCGGCCGCGGGGTTCGGCGTGGTCGGCTACGACGCGAACCCGGAGGCGCTCGACGCATTCGAGGGAGAGAATGCGGGCGCGAAGGCCGCCTCGGCCGCCGAAGTCGCGGCGAGGTGCGCGCGCATCGTCCTGGCTGTCTACGACACGCCGGACGTTGAGCGGGTGGCGAGCGAGGCGCGGCCCAGGCTCTTCGTCGACTGCACCACGGGCGACCCGCTGCGCATCGAAGCGCTGGCGAAACGGCTCGCGGCCGAAGGGGTCGGGTACGTCGAGGCGCCGCTGTCGGGTTCGTCCGAATCGATCGCGCGCGGCGAGGCGACGATGTTCGTCGGCGGGGACGCGTCGGGATGCGAGGACATCCTTGCCGCGATTGCAATGCGGCGGCACCATGCCGGAGCGGTCGGCATGGCCGCCCGCGCGAAGCTCGCCACCAACCTCGTACTGGGCCTCAATCGCGCGGCGCTGGCCGAGGGCATGGCTTTCGCGGAGTCGCTCGGTATCGGTCGCGCGGCTTTCCTCGCGATGGTGGACGGGTCGCCGGCGGCCTCGCCGGCCGCCATGGCCAAGGGACGCAAAATGGTGGCCGCCGACTGGGCCCCGGAGTCGCGCATCCGGCAGCACCTGAAGGACGTCGGGCACATGCTGGCGCTCGCGGGGCAGGCGCGGCTCACGTTGCCGCTCACGCAAGCTCACGCGCGGCTGCTCGAGGCGGCGGTGGCGGCCGGTGACGGCGAACTGGACAACGCGGCGATCATCCGTCGCTGGGAGGCGCAATGAACAGGATCAGGCTGCCCACGGGCAATGGTGGATTCGAAGACTATCCGGTGCGCGAGCCCGGGGTGTTTGCAAAGCCCTCGCGCGCTTTCACGCGCAAGGCGCTCGGCGCGGCGCATGTGGTGGCCGATCCGCTTTCGACCAAGGAGCCATGGCTCGAAGCGGCGATCGACTGGGACGCCACGATCGCCTACCGCCGCCACCTGTGGTCGTATGGCCTGGGCGTGGCCGAGGCCATGGACACCTCGCAGCGCGGCATGGGCCTCGACTGGCCGAATGCCCTTGAGTTGATCCGCCGCTCGGTCGACGCCGCGCGGGATTTCCCGGGGGCGGTGGTCGCGAGCGGCGCCGGCACCGACCACCTTGCGCCGCGCAGCGACTTCGCGATCGCGGACGTGATCGAGGCCTACGAGATGCAGTGCGCAGCGATCGAAAAGCTCGGCGGGCGCATCATCCTGATGGCGAGCCGGGCGCTCGCCGCTTCCGCGCGCTCGCCGGATGCATACGGGCTCGTGTACGACCGGATCCTCTCGCAGGTGAAAGAGCCCGTGATCATCCATTGGCTGGGCGAGATGTTCGACCCCGCGCTGGAAGGCTACTGGGGTGCGGCGGACCACTACGCGGCCATGGACGTGTGCCTCGACGTGCTGCGCAGGAACGCGAAAAAAGTCGACGGCATCAAGATCTCGCTGCTCGACAAGGACAAGGAAATCGCCATGCGCCGCCGGTTGCCCCCCGGCGTGCGCATGTACACCGGCGACGACTTCAACTTCGCCGAGCTCATCGAGGGCGACGAAGTGGGCTATTCGGACGCGCTGCTGGGCATCTTCGACTCGATCGCACCCGCCGCCTCGGCGGCGCTGTCCGCGCTTGCCGCCGGCGACAGCGCGAAATACCACGAGATCCTCGCGCCCACGGTCCCGCTGTCGCGGCACATCTTCAAGGCGCCGACCCGCTACTACAAGACCGGCGTGGTGTTCATGGCCTGGCTCAACGGCCACCAGGACCACTTCGTCATGGTCGGCGGACAGCAGAGCACGCGCAACATCCTCCACCTGGCCGAACTGTTCCGCCTTGCGGACGCCGCGGGGCTCCTCGCCGATCCGGCGATGGCCTGCGCGCGCATGAAGTCGCTGTTGGCGACGCACGGGATTGCCGCCTGAGCATGCTGCGGCTGAAGAAATTGTCGGAAGGTTTCGGGCTGGAGGCTGCAGGCGTCGATCTGGCGCAGCCGCTTTCGGAGGCGCAATTCCGCGCGATCGAGGACGCGTTCTTCGCCGGGCAGGTGCTCGTGTTCCGCGGCCAGAAACTCACCGCAGAGCAGTTCCTCGCTTTCGCGCGCCGGTTCGGGCCGCCCGAGCCGCACGTCATCGACCAGTTCCACCATCCGGAGCACGCGGACATCCTGATCCTGTCCAATCGCAGGAAGGACGGCCAGCCGATCGGCCTGCAGGACGCGGGCACCTATTTCCACACCGATTACTCCTACCTCGCAGTGCCGGCCCGCGCGACGCTGCTGTATTCGCTCGAAGTGCCCGCCAAAGGGGGCGACACGCTGTTCGCCAACCAGCAGTCTGCCTATGACGACCTGCCCGAGGCCACCAAGGCGAGGATCGACGGCCTCATCGGGCTGCACCACTACGGCAACCGCGACGACCTCGATACCAAGTCCCGCACGGTGGCCTCGCTGCTCAAACCCGAGCAGGAGGGCAAGATGACCTGGGTGCGGCATCGCGTGGTGCGGCCTCACCCGGTCACCGGTCGCAAGGCGCTCTACTCGGTGTCGGGCAGTTCCTTCGGCATCGAAGGCATGGGCACGCCCGAGGCGGTGGCCCTGCTGGACGAGCTCAAGCGCCATTCCACCCGGGAAAAATACCGCTACAGCCTCAAGTACGGGGTGGGCGACCTGGTGATCTGGGACAACGCTTCGCTGCTGCATTCGGCGTCGCTCACCGCCATCGACGACCCGCGCACCTTGTGGCGGATAACGGTGAAGGAGCCGGCGCCACAGGCATGAAGTAAACTGGAATTCAGCATCCGGGCACCAGCGGGCGACAGACCCGCGGCCCTCCAACCGCACCACCAGAGGAGACAACATGAAACGCAGAACCTTCGCAGTATCCGCGGTTACGGCCCTGCTCGCCGCGGGGCTCGCCCTGCCGGTGCAGGCGCAGACCATCACCCTCCACGGGGCCTCGCAGTTCAACGACGACCACGCCTTCACCAAGGCGCTGGCCAAGTTCGAGGAACTGGTGAAGAAGTACTACGCCAAGCCGATAAACTTCGTGCTGCACAAGAACAGCGAGCTCGGGCTGGAGAAGGACTATTTCGCCTACATGAACCAGGGCAAGGCGGTGGACTACGCGATCGTCTCGCCGGCCCACATGTCCACGTTCTCCAAGGCCGCGCCCTTCATCGACGCGCCGTTCATCTTCCGCGACCTCGCGCACTGGAACAAGGTGCTCGACGCCGACCTGCTCAAGCCGATCGCCGACGAGGTCGCGCAGAAGGCCGAGGTGATGCTGATCGGTTACGCCGGCGGCGGCACGCGCAACATCTTCGTCAACAAGCCCATCCGCAACCTCGCCGAAATGAAAGGCCTCAAGGTGCGTGTGCAGGGTGCGCCGATCTGGAGCCGCAGCTTCGCTGCAATCGGAATGGCACCGACCGTGATCGCCTACAACGAGGTCTACAACGCGATCCAGAACGGCGTCATCTCGGCGGGCGAGAACGAGGCCGCGGGCGTCGAGCAGATGAAGTTCTTCGAGGTGGCGCCACAGCTGTCGATGACCGAGCACGCGATCACGATCCGGCCGCTGTGCTTCTCGGTGAAGACCCTGAAGACGCTGCCGGCGGACCTGCAGGCGGCAATCATCAAGGCAGGCAAGGAGGCGGGCGCCTACGGCCGCCAGATCGAATCTTCGGAAGACACGAAGAAGCTCGACGCGCTGGAAAAGTCCGGCAAGCTTAAGCGCGTCCCCTTCACCGACCGGGCGCAGATGAAGAAGCTCGTCGACCCGGTGATGGAGGCCTACGCCAAGGAGATCGGCGCCGACCAGATCTTCGCGAAGATCAACGCCATCAAGTAGCGACCGGACGGGCGCGGGGGCCGCGGCGCTGGCCGCGCCCCGCGCCTTTTCCTTGCCCCGTGCCATGAAAAAAATACTCGACCGGTATCACACCCTCCTTACATGGCTGATGGTGGCCACCGTGGTGGTGCTCCTCGTCCCGGTCTCGCTGCAGATCTTCTCGCGCTTCACCGAGCTGATCCCGCGGTACCTGTGGACGGAGGAGGCCTCGCGGTTCCTGTTCATCTGGCTGATCATGCTCGGCGCGATGATCGGCGTACGCGAAGGCACGCATTTCGAGGTCGATCTCTGGCCGGAACTCGGCGCCCGCGGCAATGCGCTGCTGAAGATCGTGTCCAACCTCTTCGTGCTGGTGTTTGCGCTGGTGTTCTCGTGGTGGGGCGTGGGCTTCACGCAGTTCGGCTGGAACCAGACTTCGGAGATCGCCGACCTGCCGATGTGGATGATCTTCATCGCCTGGCCGGTTTCGGGTCTGACCTGGGTAGTGTTCCTGGGCGAGTCCTTCCATGACAACGTTC
The DNA here is from genome assembly GCA_031408275.1 of Pseudomonadota bacterium. GTDB lineage: Bacteria > Pseudomonadota > Gammaproteobacteria > Burkholderiales > SG8-39 > SZAS-79. The sequence goes on along the minus strand of JANNWA010000467.1, from coordinate 3,229 downwards.
TGGTGCTGATGGGCAGGGCGCCGCAATGACCTCGGCCGCGCTGTCCCCCGGCATGGCCGCGCTGGTGTTGTTCGGCGGCTTTTTCCTGATGCTGGCGCTGCGTGTGCCGGTGGCGTTCTCGCTCGGCCTCGCGTGCCTTCCGATCCTCGTGATCGAGCCGCGCCTGTCGCCGATGATGCTGTTCAACGAGACGTTCAAGGCCTACAACTCGTTCATCCTGCTGGCGGTGCCGTTCTTCCTCCTCACCGCCAACCTCATGAGCGTGGGCGGGATCACGGATCGGCTCGTGCGCCTGTCGCGCGCCATGGTCGGCAATTTCCCGGGGGCGCTGGCACAGATCAACGTGGTGCTGTCGGTGTTCTTCGCGGGGATCTCGGGGTCCTCGACGGCCGACGCCGCGAGCCAGAGCAAGATCTTCATCGACGCGCAAACCAGGGAGGGCTACGATCTTTCGTTTTCAATCGCAATAACCGCGGTCTCCGCGGTGCTGGCCGTGATCATTCCACCGTCGATCCTGATGATCGTGTGGGGCGGGGTGATCTCGGTGTCGATCGGTGCGCTTTACCTCGCCGGGATCCTGCCGGGCCTGCTGATCGCGGGAGCGCAGATGGTGACGGTCCACGTGTATGCGGTGAAGCGCAAGTACCCGGTGTACCCGCGCGCGACGGTCAAGGAGTTCTTCGTCTCGATCTGGGATTCCATCCCGGCGCTGACGACCCCGTTCATCATCGTCGGCGGGATCCTGCTGGGCTGGTTCACCGCCACCGAATCGGCGGCGATCGCGGTGATTTACGCCGCGCTGCTGTCGATCTTCGTGTACCGCGAGATGGACATGAAACGCCTGTACGGTGCGCTGGTCGACACAGGCCGGCTCGCCGGAGTGGCGCTGTTCTGCGTGGGCACGGCGTCCGCGTTCGGTTGGCTGCTGGCCTACTACCAGATCCCCAAGGCGCTGCTTTCCAACGTCTCGTCCTGGGGCCTCGACATCACGGGCGTGGGGTTCTTCATTGCCTTCGTGTTCCTCGTGGTGGGGTGTTTCCTCGACGCGATCCCCGCGATCATCATCGTCGGTACCACGCTGCAGCCGCTGGCCGAGTCGGTCCACATGCACCCGATCCAGTTCGCGATCATCGGCATCGTCTCGCTCGCCTTCGGCCTCGTGACCCCGCCTTATGGCATGTGCTTGATGATCGCGTGCGCGGTGGCGCGCGTTCGGCTGCGCTATGCGCTCAAGGACACGCTGATCATGCTGGTGCCGATGCTGCTGGTGCTGGTCGGGCTGATCCTGTGGCCGGAGGTCGTGCTGTGGCTGCCGAAACTGATCTCGCCGGAATTGGTGAAATGACCCCGCCGGACCCCGCCCTGCTGTCACTCAATGCGATCACCACCAAGAAGTGGACGCTCGCCCAGGCCATCGACGGATGCGTGCGCCACGGCATCCGCGGAATCACGGTGTGGCGCGACCGCCTGCAGGAGATGGGCGTGGCCGCGGCCGCGCAGTCGCTGAAGGCGAGCGGCCTCGCGGTCACGGGCCTGTGCCGGGGCGGCATGTTCCCCGCCGCGGACGCGCGAGGCCGCCTGGCAGCCGTCGACGACAACCTGCGTGCCATCGACGAGGCGCATGCGATCGGTGCACGCTGCCTGATCCTCGTGGTGGGCGGACTGCCTGCGGGCTCCAAGGACATCGCCGGCGCGCGCGAGCAGGTGCGGGACGGGATTGCGGCGATCCTCGGGCGCGCGAAGCAAGCGAACATGCCGCTGGCGATCGAGCCGTTGCACCCCATGCAGGCGGCGGACCGGGCCTGCATCAACACGCTGGGCCAGGCCCTGGACCTGTGCGACGCCCTGGACCCGCAGGCTACCGGCGCGCTGGGCGTGGCGGTGGATGTCTACCATGTGTGGTGGGATCCGCAGCTCGAGGCGCAGATCGCGCGGGCGGGGGCCGAGCGCCTGCTCGCCCACCACCTCTGCGACTGGCTGGTGCCGACTACCGACGTGGCGTTTGACCGCGGCATGATGGGCGACGGCGTGATCGACCTGCCGCGCATCCGCGCACTGATGGAGGGCGCCGGCTACCGCGGCTACAACGAGGTGGAGATCTTCTCCGAGCGCAACTGGTGGCAGCGCGATCCGGACGAGGTGCTCGCTATCATCAAGGATCGCTACCGCAGCTGCTGAGACGGCATCGGTTTACGCCGTTATGTACCGTTATCGGTACATTAACTTCCAGGAGATCGGCTCCTGGACTGGACTTTAATTGAGCAATTTCACCAATTACCAGGAAACCGGGTCGGAGTCGATTTTTTCTAACGCGCGGCCCGCTTGCGGGATGCTGTCAGGGGCGCCGGTTCTGGTTCTTTGACCAGCCGCACCTGCAGCCGGTACCCGATCGCCGACGCATACCGCTGGAGCGTGGCGATCGAGGGCGAGTGCTTCCCGGCCGTCGATTCCAGGCGAGCGACCGCCGACTGCGTTGTGCCGATGCGGGCTGCCACGTCCGCCTGCGTAAGCCCGGTCGTGGCGCGAGCTTTGAGGATCTCGTCGAGGAACTCGAACTCCTCGGCAAGGCGGTCGTACTCCCGCCTGACTTCAGGGCGCGCCAGCGCCCGGGCCTTGAATTGCTTAAGCTGTTTTCCCATCTTTCATTTCCCTCATCCGCAGTTGGGCGATCTCCAGCTCCTTCCTTGGGGTCTTGTCCGACTTCTTTATGAACTGGTGCAGCATCACTACCCGCTGCGCAACGATGGTGCAGTAAAACACCCGCGCGATTCCTTCCGCGGATTTCAGGCGCAGCTCGAACAGTCCCTTGCCCATTGCCCGGGTGTGGGGCATGCCCAGGTCGGGGCCATGGATCTCCATGCGTTCCGCGTAGCGCACGAACCGCGCAACGAAACCTGCCGGAAGGTCCAGTATTTCCCTCTCGAGCTTGGAACTGTAGAAGGTGACCTGCCAGCCCATGGGGAGATTATAGCATATACGCTATGTATGCGTCATCCGAGGATCAAGGGCTGGCGGCAGCCCCCACCCCCGCGACCCCCACCGTCATCATGCCAGGCGGCGAGCGCAAGGAACACCACTCAGACGAGGATTGCCAATGCCTCCATTCCTTAGTCTGCGCGCACCCCGGCCTGCTTGATAACGCGGCCCCACTTCTCGGCGTCGGCGGCCATCACGATGCCGAACCTTTCCGGCGTGCCGGGGGTCGGGTCCGCGCCCAGCGCCGCGAACT
>JANNWA010000466.1:0-1504 GCA_031408275.1 Pseudomonadota bacterium | reverse complement strand
GTAGCCGTACGAGCCCTTGCCGGCCTTCACGTTGTTGAGCACCACCGCGGCGTCTTCGCCGGCGTTCTGCACGATCTGGCGCAGCGGCTCTTCCACCGAGCGGGCCAGGATGCGGATGCCGACCGTCTGGTCCTCGTTGGCACCCTCGAGCTTGTCGAGCGCCTTGAGGATGCCGCGGATGTTGTGGACGACCAGCGCGGCCGGGACCTCGCCCTCGACGTCCTCGGCGATCACGAGCAGCGGACGGCCCGCGAGCGGATCGGTCAAGAGGGGAGAGCTGCAAACTAACCGGGCGGCAGCTCATCCAGCAGCTTGGCGATGATCGCCGCGAGGGCCGGAACTTTGCTCGCGGCGGCATCGAAAACCCGCCGGTGATCAATTGTCGCGTAGCCATGCGCCAGCACATTCCGGAAGGCTACGATCAACGGACCCTCTGGATTCCGGGCGAACAGTTCCGGATCCAGCTTGCGGAGTTGCCCCAGGGCAACCCCGGCGCTCTCCAACTGCCGTTCGACAGCAGCCAGACAGAGTTCATCCTCGAGATAGGCATTCAGAGTGCGGCCGGCGAGGAAGCAAGGTAGGCGCTCCAGCACGAGAGGCGCCAGCTCGAGATAGACGTCAGGCTGCTTGCTCATACACCGACACCTGACCGGCGGATAGTACTTTCAAAGGCCCTGCCGCCCTGTTTTCGGCACCGGCCCCGCCGGCGTGATCGCCGAATGGAGACGGCTGTGCGGCGCGAACACCCCGTGATAGCGCTCAGGTGCATCCGCGGCGGCGGCAGCAGTGCCGCGGGGCGCGCCATCAAGTCCAGCGGCTCGAGCACGATGTGCGTCGTGCCGTCGCGGTAGGGCCGGCGAGATCGTTCGCGGCGACCGCAAGCCCGCACGGGAAACCGTAGTCGACGGCACCATGGTCAAGGAGCTGCGCAATAGCCTCAAGCTGGGCCAGGCACAGTTCGCCGAATTGCTGACCGTGGACCTGCGCACGCTGCGCAACTGGGAACAGGGCAGGCGCGAGACCCAATGTAAGCTCACCAGCCACTTCTCGCGATCCCCGAGTACACGCCCAATGCCTTCCCGCTTCGTCTTCGTCACGACTCAATCGGGCGCCGAGCGCGCTCTGAAGAACGAGATCGCGCGCGAGCATCCCGAGCTGAAGTTCGCGTTCGCCCGGCCGGGCTTTGTCACGTTTCGATCGCCGGAGGATCTCGCAAGCGATTTCGTGCTGCGCACTGTGTTCGGGCGCACCTGGGGCTTCTCACTCGGCAAAGTCAACGGCAGCGACGACTCGCAGCGTGCACGCGACGCATGGCGGCTCATCGGCGAGCAGTTGCCGGATGAACCGATCAGCGATCTGCACGTCTGGCAGCGGGATCGCGCGCTGCCCGGCGACCAAGGTTACGACGGCGCCGCCGACGGACTCGCGCGCTCGCTCGGCGCGCTGCTCATCGAGAATCGACCGACTACTGGCAAGCCTCGCATCGCGACCAGCGCGGCCGCGA
>JANNWA010000465.1:0-10528 GCA_031408275.1 Pseudomonadota bacterium | reverse complement strand
AAGAAAAGCTGCTCGCGGCGCACCGCGGTGGCATCAAGACGGTCATGATTCCGGAAGAGAACGTCAAGGACCTCGTCGAGATCCCCGATAACGTCAAGAACCGTCTGGAAATCATTCCGGTCAAGTGGATCGACAAGGTGCTCGAGGTGGCACTGGAGCGCCAGCCGACGGCGCTGCCGGAGATCGACGTCGCCGCGCTGCCGGCTGCGGAGGTCAAGGACAAGGCCGCTGACGCCAAGCCGGGCGTCATCACGCACTGAGTTCGCATCTAGTCCTAAGCAAGGAGGGGAGTGCAATGAACAAAGCCGAGATGATCGAGCAGATAGCACAGGCCGCGGAGATCTCGAAATCCGCCGCGGAACGCGCCATCGACGCGATGGTCGTAGCGATCAAGTCGAACCTGAAGAAGGGCAACATGGTGACCCTGGTCGGGTTCGGCACGTTCTACGTCGGCAAGCGCGCGGCGCGTGCCGGCCGCAATCCGCGCACTGGCGCCGAGATCAAGATCAAGGCCGCCAAGGTGCCCAAGTTCAGGGCTGGAAAAGCCCTGAAGGATGCGGTAAACTAGCCGGCTGTTTTCAGTGATCCGCCCAGGTGCAGATGGGTGGAATACGGGGCGGAATGCGGGACGGACGGCGGGGCAGAGGTCGAATCCGGGTGCTTAGCTCAGCGGTAGAGCGTCGCCCTTACAAGGCGAATGTCATAGGTTCGACCCCTATAGCACCCACCAGTAGAACAACGATGCCTTGCAACGCAGCAGCATGCTGCTGCATGGCAAGGCAGGGGTTCAAGAAGAGCGGTATGGCAGTAGAGTTGCAAAGGCTTGGAGTGGTAGTTCAGTTGGTTAGAATGCTGCCCTGTCACGGCAGAGGTCGCGGGTTCGAGTCCCGTCCACTCCGCCAACCTTCCTGAAAAAGGCGAACTCCGGTTCGCCTTTTTCACATGTGGATCCGAAGCGGGGAACGAGTCGCAAAATGTTTGATTTCGTAAGCAAGAACAAGCGCCTCCTCCAGCTCGTGCTGGGCCTCATGATGATCCCGTTCGCGTTCTTCGGGCTGGATTCGTACACGCGTTCGATGGGCGGGGCGGACGAGGTGGCCAACGTCGACGGGCAGACCGTCACCGTGCGCGAGTTCAACGAGGAGTTGCGCCAGCAGCTTGACCGCATCCGCGGCATCCTCGGGCGCGGCGCGGACGTGAGCAGCTTCGACACCCCCGAAGCGCGCGCGGGCCTGCTCGACAGCCTGGTCGACCGGCGCCTGATCGCCACGGCCGCGGTCAAGTCGCGGCTCACGGTCAGCGACGACCAGCTGCGCGAGATGATCGCCGCCATGCCGCCCTTCCAGGTCGACGGCAAGTTCTCCAAGGCGTCCTACGAATCGCTCCTCCAGGCGCAGAACATGACCCCGGCCTCGTTCGAGTCGAAGCTGCGCTACGACCTGGCCCTGTCCCAGCTGAACCGGGCGCTCGCGGGCAGCGCGATCCAGGCGCGCGCGGTTTCCGAGCGCCTGGCGGCGCTTGGCGAGCAGCAGCGCGAAGTGCAGGAGTCGGTCATTTCGGCCGACGCCTTCCTCGGCAAGGTCACGGTCACCGAGGCCGCGATGACGGCCTATTACGAAACCAACCAGGGCGAATTCCGCACGCCCGAGCTGATCAAGGCCGAGTACCTGGTCCTTGCGGCCGACCAGCTCGGCGCGCTCGATCCGGTGACCGAGGACGAGCTGAAGGCGGCCTATGCGGCCCGCTCGAGCCAGTACAGGCAGGAAGAGCAGCGCCGCGTCAGCCACATCCTGATCCCGGCTGCCGCGGACGCCAAGCCCGCCGAGAAGGAAGCGGCGAAAAAGAAGGCCGAGACGATCCTCGTCGAGCTGCGCAAGTCGCCGGGCAAGTTCGCCGAGCTGGCGAAGCAGAACTCGCAGGACCCCGGATCGGCCGAAAAGGGCGGCGACCTCGGAGTGGTCACCACCGGCATGATGGTCAAGCCTTTCGAGGAGGCCGCGTTCAAGCTGAAGAGCGGCGAGACGAGCGACATCGTCGAGACCGAATTCGGCTATCACATCGTTCGCGTCACCGAGATCCAGGCCGCCAAGGTCAAGGCTCTGGACGAAGTGCGCGCCGAGCTCACCAAGGAGCTCGCGAAGCAAAAAGGCACCAAGCGGTACGCCGAATCGGCCGAGGTTTTCAGCAACCTCGTGTACGAGCAGGCCGACAGCCTGAAGCCCGCGGCCGAGCGCTTCAAGCTCCAGGTGCAGCGCACGGATTGGATTCCCAAGGCGGCGTCGCAGGCGGCCGGCGTCCTCGCCAGCCCCAAGGTCCTCGGGGCGCTGTTTTCCCCGGACTCGATCCAGTCGAAGCGCAACACCGATGCCATCGAAGTCGGGCCGAACGTGCTCGTCTCGGCGCGCGTGGTCGAGCACCGGCCGGCCGCGCAGCTAAAGTTCGAAGAGGTGAAGAAAGATATCGATAACCGCCTGCGCCGCCAGGAAGCCTCCAAGCTTGCACAGCAGGACGGTGCGGCGAAGCTGGCCGAGCTCAAAGACGGCAAGGACCCGGGGGTAAAGTGGTCGGCGGCCCATGCTGTGAGCCGCGCCAAGCCCGAAGGCTTGCCGCCGGACGCGCTGCGCCAGGTCCTGTCAGCCGACGCTGCGAAGCTGCCGGCCTACGCAGGCTATGGGGGCGAGGGCGGGTACGTGCTGTATCGGGTGGGCAAGGTGATCGACGCGCCGGCCAGGAACGAAAGGGACGCCAAGGCGGTGGTGGCGCGTATCGAAAGCCAGGCCGGGGAGGAGCAGTTCGCCGCCTATGTCGCCAGCCTGCGCGCCCGCGCGAAGGTCGAGGTCAACAAGGCGAACCTGGAAAAAAAACAGTAGCGAGCTAGGAGGGGGGGTCTTCCACGAGGCCGCGCATGCCGCCGGCGAGGGTGGAAAAGCCGTTGTCCACGTGCATCACCTCCGCGGTGATGGCGGACGCCAGGTCCGAGAGCAGGAAAGCCGCGACGTTGCCGACTTCGTCGATCGTGACGTTACGCCGCAAGGGAGCGTTCTGCTCGACGAACTTGAGGATCTTGCCGAAGCCGGAGATGCCGCTGGCCGCGAGGGTCTTGATCGGTCCCGCCGAGATCGCGTTCACCCGGATCCCGCGCGCGCCCAGGCTGTCTGCAAGGTAACGCACGCTCGCCTCGAGGCTCGCCTTGGCGAGGCCCATGGTGTTGTAGTTCGGGATCACCCGTTCGGCCCCGAGGTACGTGAGCGTCACCAGCGAGGCGCGCTTGCTCAGCATCGGCAGCGCCGCCTTGGCGAGGGCCGGGAAGCTGTAGGCCGAGATGTCCAGCGCTTCGCGGAACCGCTCGCGGGACAGCCCGTCGAGGAAGTCGCCGGTGATGGACTCCTTGGAGGCGTAAGCGATCGAATGCACGAGGCCGTCGAGCCTGTCCCAGCGTTTGCCCAGCTGCGCGAACAACTCGGCGATGGAGGCGTCGTCGGACACTTCGCAGGCAAGCGCGATGTCCGAGCCGAGTTCCCTGGCCATGTCGTTGACGCGATCCTTGAACCGGTCGGTCTGGTAGGTCAGGGCCAGTTCGGCGCCTTCGCGCTGCGCCGCCTTGGCGATGCCCCATGCGATCGAGCGGTTGCTGATCAGCCCGGTGATCAGGATGCGTCTTCCGGCGAGAAATCCCATGCTGTTTCCTATGAATGGAGCACGTGCGATTATACTTTCCCCGAGCGCCGGGATGGGCCGGTTTGCCGGGTTGAGGATCTGCTGACGGATGAACAGCGCAGGATGAGCAGGGGGCATCGCAGTCTGGGCATCTGCGCGCTGGCTCTCGCGTTTGCGGTCGCGCCCCTCGCCGCGAATGCGTCCGGCAACGGAAAGACGCTGCGCGTGACCTTCCAGGCGGCCGAAACCGGATTCGATCCGGTGCGGGTCTCCGATTACTACTCGGGCACGGTCATCGAGGCGCTGTTCGACCCGCTGCTCACGTACGACTATCTGGCCCGTCCCGCGAAGCTGGTTGCGAACACGGCCGAGGCGCTTCCGGAGGTCTCGGACGACGGCAAGGTCTATACGCTGAAGGTCAGGCCGGGAATTCACTTCAGCCAGGATCCGGCATTCAAGGGCGGCAAGCGCGAACTGACCGCCGCGGATTACGCATATTCGATCAAGCGCTTCTTGGATCCTGCCAACCGGTCGCCCTACGCGTTCCTGTTCGAGGGCAAGATTGCCGGCCTCGACGAGTTTGCCGCTAATGCGAAGAAGACCGGTCGTTTCGACTACGATGCCCGGGTATCCGGGCTCGAGGTTGTGGACCGACATACCCTGCGTATCCGGCTAACCCAGACCGATTTCAATTTTTCCCATCTCCTGGCGTTTCCGTTGGTGGGAGCCGTCGCGCGCGAAGCGATCGAGGCGTACGGAGACGACACCAACTCGCACCCGGTCGGGACCGGTCCGTTTGTCCTCAAAAGTTACGTGCGTTCCTCGAAGATCGTGCTGGAGGCCAACCCCGTCTATCGCGGCAAGGTCTGGGATTTCGCGCCGGGGGCTGACCCTGCCGACCGGGACATGGTGGCACGCATGACGGGGGTGAAGCTCCCTGCAGTCGGAACGGTGGAGATCAGCGTGATGGAGGAGACGCAAAGCCGCTGGCTGGCATTCCTTGGCGGGCAGACGGACCTCGAGTATCAGTTGTCGGACGTGGCGGGGATCTTCATGTCTGCCGACGGGAAGCTGAAGCCCGAGTATGCAAGGCGCGGGATCAAGCTCGACCGGAGCGTCGACCCGGAGATCACGTACACCTACTTCAACATGCAGGAAAGCATCGGCGGCAAGCCGAATCCGGTGGGGGGACTCTCGAAGGAAAAGATCGCCCTGCGCCGCGCGATCGCAATGGCCTACAAGATCGATGACCAGATCCGCATCATCCGCAACGGGCAGGCGGTGCGCGCGCAGTTCCCGATCCCGCCAGGGGTAGCCGGGCACGACCCGGATTACCGCAGCGGCATTCCGCACGATCCCCGGCTCGCGGCCGCGCTGCTCGAGCGGTTCGGCTACCGCAAGGGGGCCGACGGCTACCGCACGCTGCCGGATGGCAAGCCGCTGGTGATCCGCTATTCCTCTACGCCCAGCGAAGTGTCGCGCCAGTTCGACGAACTGGTGAAGCGCTCGCTGGATGCGATCGGCGTCCGGGTTGAAATCCACAAGGAGCGCTTCCCCGAACTGATCAAGCTCGAAAACGATTGCCGGCTCATGATGCGCGGCTCCGCCTGGATCGCTGACTACCCGGACGGGGACAATTTCATGCAGCTGCTCTACGGTCCCAACTCGAGGCAGAGCAACAACGCGTGCTACCAGTCGGCCGCGTTCGACCGGCGCTATGAGAGATCACGGACCCTGCGCGACGGTCCGGAACGCAGCCGGCTCTATCGGGAAATGGCGCGGATCATGGAAGCGGACACCGCCTGGATGCTGGGCGACAGCCGGTACCGCAACGTGCTGCTCCAGCCCCATGTCGCGGGTTACCGCAAGCACCCCGTCCTCCACGCCGAGTGGCTCTACATCGACCTCGATCCCGTGCCGGCGAAATAGATGACCGCCTATGTCCTGCGCCGGGTACTGCAGTTCGTGCCTACCCTCCTGGGTGTGGTCCTGCTGGTGTTCTTCCTGTTTAACCTCGTCGGCGGGGACCCGGCCTACCTGCTGGCCGGGAAGATCTCCAACCCGGAACAGATCGAGAACATCCGCCGGCAGCTGGGAACGGACCAGCCCTACCACGTCCAGTTCTGGATCTTCCTCAAGCAGATTGCGACCTGCGACTTCGGCGTCAGCTGGGCCACCAACGAAAAAGTCTCGGCCATCTTCGCCACGCGCCTCGGGCCGTCCCTTACGCTGCTTGTGCCGATGCTCCTGATCAGCACCGTGCTGTCCATGGCGGCCGCGATGCTGGTCGCGTACCTGCGCGGATCGCTCACGGACCGCGCGATCATGATTGCGTGTACGGTGGGCCAGTCGATCAGCATCCTTGCCTACATCATCGTGTTCCAGTACGTGCTGGCCTACCAGCTGGGCTGGTTCCCGGTGCAGGGCTGGGGGCACGGGTTCACCGAGAACCTGCTGCGATACAGTGCGCTGCCGGTGCTCGTGGGCGTCGTGGTCACGCTCGCGCCGGACATCCGCCTTTACCGCAGCTTCTTCCTGGAGGAGATCGGCCAGGACTACGTGCGCACGGCGCGGGCCAAGGGCATGGGCGAGGCGCGCACGATGGGCGTGCACGTGCTGCGCAACGCCGCGATCCCGATCCTCACCAACGTAATGATCCAGCTGCCCGGGCTGCTGGCCGGCGCATTCCTCGTCGAGCGCTTCTTCTCGATCCCGGGCATCGGCCGCGAAGTGATCCTCGCGGTCGAGCGCAGCGATTTCCCGCTCATCAAGGCGGTGACCGTCTATGTTGCGATCGCGACCATGGTGGTGAACCTGGCGACCGACCTGCTGTACAAGGCGCTCGATCCGCGGGTGCAGCTCAAATGATGCCTGGCGCCATGACGGCAGGGGGTTCCGCGGCTGGCCGCTCGCCCGGCCTTTGGTCGATGGCGTGGCAGCGGTTTTGCGGCGACCGCGTCGGGCTCGCCAGCGGGGTCGTCGTGGCCCTGTATTTCGTGCTGGCGCTGGCTGCGGGCCTGGGTTGGGTAGCCGCCGACTGGTCGAGGGAAACCGGCGTTAGTTATGCGGCGCCGGGGTTCGGCGCGAGCCCGGGGGGGGCGGTCGTGCCCGGGACCGTGCAGGCAGGCGCAGGCGCTGCGGACGATTCCGGCATTCAGGACCCGCTCGCTGCAGACCTCGCCGAGCTCAGGCAGGGCCTGGCCTCGTTGCCGGCAGCTGCGCCTCGCTCCGCGACGTTGCCGCTAGGCGGGGACAAGTGGGGCCGCGACGTGCTCCAAAAGACGATCAAGGGCATGCAGACTTCGGTGCTGGTGGGGCTTGCGGCAGCCTTCCTCGCTGCTTTCATCGGGACCCTGTTTGGCGCACAGGCCGGGTATTTCGGCGGCAGGACCGACGCCTTCTTCAACTGGCTCTACAGCGTCTTCACTTCGATACCCTACCTGCTGCTGATCCTGGCGATCGCCGCGGTGCTCAACCAGAAGGGGACCGCGACCGTCGTGCTGATCCTCGGCCTCACGGGATGGACGGGCATCTTCAGGCTGGTACGCGCCGAGTACATGAAGCACAAGGTGCGCGAGTACGTCCAGGCCGCCGATGCGATCGGCGCCTCCGACCTGAGCCGCATGTACCGGCACATACTGCCGAACGTCAGCCACGTGGTGCTGGTCCAGCTGTCGCTGCACGTGGTGCTGTTCATCAAGTCGGAAGTCATCCTGAGCTTCCTCGGGTTCGGCGTGGGGGTGGAAACCGTGTCCTGGGGCAGCATGATCAACGAGGCGCAGAGCGAACTGCTGAACGGCCGCTGGTGGCAGCTGGCCGCCGCAACCACCGCCATGGCAGTGCTGGTGACCGCATTCAGCCTGCTCACCGACGCATTGCGCGACGCCCTGGACCCGCGGCTCGGATGAGCGCCGTCTCTCAGGATGGCGTAGTGCTCGGCGTCCGCGACCTGGCCGTGGATTTTCGCGTCGACCGCTCGGCCATGGCGCCGGCGGTAAGAGGCATAAGCTTCGACATCCCCGCCGACTGCACGGTAGCCCTGGTCGGCGAATCGGGCAGCGGGAAATCGGTCACGGCGCTTGCGATTCTCGGCCTGCTTCCGGCAAACGCCTCGGTGCGCCCCGGCGCGGCGATCAGCTACCTGGGCCGGGACCTGCTCTCCATGCCCGGGCGGGAACTGCAGGCGCTGCGGGGCAAGGGCATCTCGATGGTGTTCCAGGAGCCGATGAGCTCCCTGAACCCGGTGTTCACAGTGGGGTTCCAGCTGTGCGAAGTGCTGACCGCTCACCTGGGCCTCTCGTCCTCCGCCGCGCGCGACCGCGCGATCGAACTGTTGCAGGAGGTGGGCATCCCGGAGCCCGGCGCGAAGATCGATGCCTACCCGTTCCAGCTCTCGGGCGGCCAGCAGCAGCGGGCCATGATCGCGATGGCGATCGCCTGCGAGCCGCAGCTCCTGATCGCGGATGAACCGACGACCGCGCTCGACGTGACCGTGCAGAAGCAGATCCTCGAGCTGCTCGCGGCCTTGCAGAAGAAGCGGCGCATGTCGATGCTGTTCATCACGCACGACCTTGCGGTGGTCGGCGAAATCGCCGATGCGATCGTGGTGATGCGCGACGGCCAGATCCGCGAGCAGGGCACTGCGCGGGACATATTCGAGTCGCCCCGGGATCCCTATACCAAGGCGCTGCTCGCGTGCAGGCCGCAACTGGCCAGCCGGCCGATTCGCTTGCCGGTGATCTCCGACTTCCTGGATCGGGAACCGGCGCGGCCAGAGGACGTCCCGCAGCGATCGCGGGGCGTCAAGGGCGACGAGGAGATCATCCTCGAGGCCCGCCATCTCTCGAAGAGCTTCTACTCCCGCGAAGGCTGGTTCGGGCAGCGGGAGTTCAAGGCGGTCAGGAACGCCTCCTTCAGCCTGCCCCGCGGCAAGACCCTGGGGCTGGTCGGCGAATCCGGATCCGGCAAGAGCACGCTGGGGCTGCTGCTGGTCCGGCTGCACGAGGCGACGGGCGGCGAAGTGTGGTTCGAGGGCAGGAACCTGTTTGCAACGCCCCGCAACGCCCTGCTGGAGGTCAAGCGCCGGATCCAGATCGTGTTCCAGAACCCCTACGCCTCGCTCAATCCGCGTTTCACGGCCGGGCAGATCCTGGTCGAGCCGATGCGAATCCATGGCATCGGCGCGGGCGAGCGCGAGCGAAGGCGCCTCGCCTGCGAGCTGCTCGAACGGGTGGGACTGCCTGCGGCCGGGTTCTTCAAGTATCCTCACGAATTCTCGGGCGGCCAGCGGCAGAGGATCGCAATCGCGCGCTGCCTGACCATGAAGCCTGACGTGCTGATCTGCGACGAGTCGGTTTCGGCGCTCGACGTTTCCATACAAGCCCAGTTGCTCAATCTGCTGCAAGAACTGCAGGACGAATACCGCATGAGCTACCTGTTCATCTCCCACGACCTCGCCGTGGTGAAGTACATGGCGGACCAGGTCCTGGTGATGAGCGAGGGCGAGATCGTGGAAGCAGCCGGGTCGGACGAGATCTATTCCAGCCCGCGGCATCCCTATACGAAGAAACTGCTCGGCTCGATGCCGCGCGGCTGGACCCACGGCGCAGGCCCCGCGGCATGAATGCCAGGACGGCCCTGGCGATGCTTCTGGCCCTGGCGTGCCTCGACGCGAATGCCGCGCATGGCTACGGCCAGTTCGGCGAGCTGAAATACCCCGCCGGCTTTTCCCATTTCGAGTGGGCGAACCCCAAAGCGCCCAAGGGCGGCAGCATCGACCTCGTGCCGCCGTTGCGGATCACGAACTTCGACAAGTACAACCCGTTCACGCTCAAGGGGACGGCGCCCCCTGGGCTGAGCGCGCTCGTGTTCGAGTCGCTGCTCACCGGTACCATGGACCAACCGGTCGTGGCCTATGGCCTGCTGGCCGAAGACGTCCAGGTCGCGCCGGACGGGCTGTCGGTGACCTTCCGGCTGAACCCGGCCGCGCGCTTCCACGACGGCAAGCCGGTCACTGCGGCCGACGTCAAGCACAGCTTCGACGCGCTGATGAGCAAGCTGGCCGCCCCCCAGTACCGCGTGATCTTCGGCGACGTGAAGCAGGCGGTGGTTGTCGACGCCCTCGTCGTTCGGTTCGACTTCGCCCGCGGCAATGCCGAACTGCCCCTGCTGGTGGGCGGCTTGCCGGTGTTCAGCCGGGAGTGGGGGGGCGGCAAGCCCTTCGACCAGATCATTCTCGACCATCCGGTCGCGAGCGGGCCGTATCGCATCGGCCGCATGAACTTCGGGCGTGACATTACCTACGAGCGCGATCCGAAGTACTGGGCGCGGGACCTGAACGTGCGGCGGGGGCTGTTCAACTTCGATCGCATCACGTACCGGATCTACCAGGACACCACCGCGCAGACGGAGGCCTTCAAGGCGGGCGAGTTCGACTACATCCGCAGCTTCTCGGCGCGCGAATGGGCGCGGACCTATACCGGCAAGAAGTTCGACTCGGGCGAGCTGATCAAGTCCGAACTCAAGGCGAAGAACGCAGGGGATTTCCAGGGCTACCTGATCAAGACGCGGCGCGAGAAGTTCAAGGATCCCCGCGTGCGCGAGGCGCTCGGCCTCGCCCTCGACTTCGAGTGGATGAACCGCAAGCTCTTCTACGGCTCCTACATCCGCGTGCGCGGGTTCTTCAACAACAGCGACTTCGAGGCGCAGGGCAAGCCCGGCCCGGACGAACTCGCGGTGCTCGAGCCGCTGCGCGACAAGCTTCCCGCCCGCGTGTTCACCGACGACGTACCCCAGCCGCCCATGACCACGCCCCCGGGCAGCCTGCGCAACAACCTGCGCAAGGCCAAGGACCTGCTGGCTGCCGCCGGGT
>JANNWA010000464.1:0-4648 GCA_031408275.1 Pseudomonadota bacterium | reverse complement strand
CTACGGCTGGCGCGTCGACTCGCTCGCGCTGCTGGCCGATGCCGGCCACAACCTTTCGGATGTCGCGGGCCTGGTCCTCGCGTGGGGGGCGGCTTTCGCGGGGCGCCTCGCGCCGGATCACCGGCACACCTACGGCTGGCGGCGCGCATCGATCCTCGCGGCATTCGCCAACGCGATCCTGCTGCTGGTCGCCATAGGCTCGCTTGCCTGGGAGGCAATCTCGCGCCTCAGCACGCCGGCGCAGACCGAGGGGTTCACCATCATCGCTGTTGCGGCGATCGGCGTGGTCGTCAACGGCATCACGGCGGCGCTGTTCATGCGGGGCGGGTCGACCGACCTCAACATCCGCGGCGCGTTCCTGCACATGGCGGCCGATGCGCTCGTGTCGCTCGGCGTGGTCGCGGCCGGCGTGCTCTACCTGTGGACCGGCTGGGACTGGCTCGATCCGGTCGCGAGCCTCGTGATCGCCCTGGTGATCGTCTTCGGCACCGGGCGCCTGTTCTTCCAGTCGCTCCACCTGATGTTCGACGGCGTGCCCGAGTCGGTCGACCTCGTGGCGGTGCAGGCCTTCCTGCGCTCGCAGCCCGGGGTCGACGATGTGCATGACCTGCACGTCTGGGCCATGAGTACCTCCGAGATCGCGCTGACCGTCCACCTGGTGACGCCCGGCGGGCATCCGGGGGACGGCTTCCTGGAGGCCCTGGCCGAAGCGCTGCATCATCGGTTCGAGATCACCCACTCGACCATCCAGGTCGAAATCGGCAGGCTCGAGCACGGCTGCAAGGCACCGACGTTCTCCTGAATCCCGGACCAAATCAAGGCGCGGACAGCCCTTGTACGGGTGGATTGACAGGCTTCTATATTTCCATCATCATAGAAATATGAAAGAAAACGATGCTGTCACCTCCCTCGCCGCGCTCGCCCAGTCCATGCGCCTGCGCATCTTTCGCGCCCTGATCGGGGCAGGCCCCCAGGGCATGACGCCGGGAGCGCTGTCGACCATGCTCGATGTACCGGCTTCGACGCTGTCGTTCCACTTGAAAGAGTTGATGCACGCGGACATGGTTTCGCAGGAACGCGACAGCCGCAATCTCATCTACCGCGCATCTATCAGCAGGATGAACGATCTGCTCGACTACCTCACCGCCCACTGCTGCAACGGGGCCGCTTGCGAAATCACGGCCGCCCCCAAGCGCGCCAAAACCTGAACCGGAGAAACCGATGAAGCGCTTTCACGTCCACATGCATGTCGACAATCTTGCCAAAAGCATCGGCTTCTACTCGAAACTGTTCTCGGCCGAGCCGGCCCGGATCGAGGCCGACTACGCCAAGTGGATGCTCGAGGACCCGCGCATCAACTTTGCGATTTCCACGCGCGGCGCGAAGCCCGGCATCGACCACCTCGGCTTCCAGACGGACGACGCGGCCGAACTCGCCGCGATGAAGGCCAATGCCGAAGCCGCCGATCTCGCGCTCAGCGACGAGGGCGAGACCACCTGCTGCTACGCGCGCAGCGAGAAGCACTGGATCACGGACCCGCAGGGTGTGGCCTGGGAGCACTACCACACGCTCGGCGACATCCCGGTGTTCAACGAAAAGCCGGCGGTCGGGGACGAAGCGGCTTCCGCTTGCTGCGCTCCGCGCGCCCCGGCGGGCAAGCCGGTCGGCATTCCGGTCAAGTCCGCGTCTTCGTGCTGCTGAACGGGGTTGCCCATGAATAACGCCGTACGGAACGTCCTGTTTGTCTGCACGGGCAATTCTGCCCGCTCGATCCTCGCGGAGGTGCTGCTCAATGCATTGGGGAAAGGCCAGTTCAAGGGCTATTCCGCGGGCAGCCATCCGACCGGGACCGTAAACCCGCTGGCGCTGGCCGCTTTGCGCGCCCGGAAATTGTCCGCGGATGGTTTGCGCAGCAAGAGTTGGGAGGAGTTCGCCAAGCCGGATGCTCCGGAGCTCGATTTTGTCTTTACCGTATGCGACAACGCGGCCGGCGAGGTTTGTCCGGTGTGGCCCGGTCAGCCGATGACGGCTCATTGGGGCGTGCCGGATCCAGCCGCGGTGGAAGGTTCTGAAGCAGTGAAAGCCGCGGCATTTGGCGAGACCGCCATCGTTCTCAAGCGCCGAATAGAACTCATGCTGGCGCTTCCGCTCGATCGCCTGGACAAGATGGCCATCCAGCGCGAGATAAAGGACATTGGAACCCGCTGACCCGTGACTACGAATGTACTTGTCTTGTGCACCCACAACTCGGCGCGCAGCGTGCTGGCCGAAGGCATGCTCAACCACCTGGCCGCAAAACTCGGCAGGGATGTCCGCGCGCACAGCGCCGGCAGCGCCCCCGGCGGGCGGATCAATCCCTTTGCCCTCGAGGCGCTGGGCAACGCAGGAATCGACACCAGCGCTTTTCGCAGCAAGAGCTGGGATGAATTCACCACTGCGAGCGCGCCGCCGCTGTCCATCGTGATTACCGTATGCGACAGCGCCGCGGCGGAGGCCTGTCCCGTGTTCTTCGGTGGCACCCGCGGCCAGCCGGTCAAAGTCCACTGGGGCTATCCCGATCCGTCCAACGCGGAAGGCGGCGACGCGGGCAAGCGTCGGGCATTCGAGCTTACGCGCCAGGCGCTCGGCTTCCGCATGCTGCAACTGCTCGCCCTGCCGCTGGACGCGATGGACCGCGCGTCGCTCCAGGCCGCGCTCGCCGCGGTCGGCCGGTCCTGAGCATGAGCGTCTTCGAGCGCTACCTGACGGTCTGGGTATTTCTCTGCATCGTCGCGGGCATCGCGCTGGGACAGTTCCTGCCCGGAACGTTCCAGGCCATCGGGCGGATGGAAATTGCGCAGGTCAACCTGCCGGTGGGCCTCCTGATCTGGGTGATGATCATCCCGATGCTGCTGAAGGTCGACTTCGGCGCGCTCAACGAGGTGAAGCGCCACTGGCGGGGCATAGGCGTGACGCTGTTCGTGAACTGGGCGGTGAAACCCTTCTCGATGGCGTTGCTTGCCTGGATCTTCATCCGCCACGTGTTCGCACCCTACCTGCCAGCCGAACAACTCGACAGCTATGTGGCCGGGCTGATCCTGCTGGCCGCGGCGCCGTGCACGGCGATGGTGTTCGTCTGGAGCCGATTGACCGGCGGGCACCCGCTGTTCACGCTCTCCCAGGTGGCGCTGAACGACGCCATCATGGTGTTCGCCTTTGCGCCGCTGGTGGCGCTGCTGCTGGGCCTGTCGGCCATAGTCGTGCCCTGGGCCACGCTCATCACTTCGGTCGTCCTGTACATCGTGATCCCGGTGGTACTGGCGCAGCTCTGGCGGCGTGCGCTGCTTGCGCGCGGGCAGCCCGCGTTGGATGCGGCGCTGGCGCGCATCGGCCCGTGGTCCATCGCGGCGCTGCTTGCGACGCTGGTGCTGCTGTTCGGCTTCCAGGGCCGGGCCATCCTCGAGGCGCCGCTGGTGATCGCGATGCTCGCGGTGCCGATCCTGATCCAGGTGTTCTTCAACTCCGGGCTGGCCTACTGGCTCAACCGCCTGGCCGGCGAGTCCCACAGCGTGGCGTGCCCCTCGGCGCTAATAGGGGCGAGCAACTTCTTCGAACTGGCGGTGGCGGCGGCGATCAGCCTGTTCGGCTTCCAGTCCGGTGCGGCGCTGGCCACCGTGGTGGGCGTACTGATCGAGGTGCCGGTGATGCTGGTGGTGGTCCGCATCGTCAACGGCAGCAAGGGCTGGTACGAGCGCGGCTCAACGGCAGCTTAGCTTCGTGGCAACGTCAGGCGCGCCTCCAGCCCGCCATCCTTGCGGTTGTGCAGGCTCAGGCTGCCCCCATGGGCTTCGGCGATGCCGCGCGCGATGGTCAATCCCAGCCCGGTGCCGCCGGTCTCGCGGTTGCGCGAGCCCTCCAGGCGGTGAAAAGGCTCGAACACCTTTTCGAGTTCGCTTTCCGGGATTCCCGGCCCCACGTCGCGGATCACGATCGACAGGCGCTCTTCGCGGTCGTCGATGACCACCGTCGCCTGCGTGCCGTACTTGACGGCATTCTCCAGCAGGTTGGCGAGGCAACGCTTGAGCGCCTGCGGCCGGCCCGGGTAAGGCTTCAGCGGCGCCCCTTCTATCTCGACGCGTCCGCCGGTCTCGGCGATGTCCGCCTGCATGCTCTCGAGCATCGCGCGCACGTCCACGGGCTTTAGCGGCTCCCCGGTATCGATGCCGCGCAGGAAATCCAGCGTCTCCGCGACCATGGACTCCAGTTCGGCCAGGTCGCCGCCGAACTTGGCGCGCAGCGCGGGGTCGTCGAGCAGCTCCGCGCGCAGGCGCATGCGCGTGATCGGCGTCTTGAGGTCGTGCGACATGGCCGCCAGCGCCCGGGTGCGTTCCTCGATGTACCGAATGAGGCGCGATTGCATGGTGTTGAACATGCGTGCCGCACGCGCCACCTCCAGCGGCCCGGTCTCGGCCAGCGGCGGCCGGTGGATATTCTTGCCGAGTTCCTCGGCAGCATCGGACAGGGCATTGAGCGGACGCGTCGCCCAGCGCACCGCGAGCAGCGAAACCGCAATCACGGCTACCAGCAACACAACCAGGCTCAGCAGCATGCGGTAGGGCCAGTTCTCCGCCTGCGCCGGTTGCCGCGAATCGAAGGTGACCAGCATCCC
>JANNWA010000463.1:0-2900 GCA_031408275.1 Pseudomonadota bacterium | reverse complement strand
AACGTGCCCTGCATGATCTTCGACGGGCGCAGCGAAGACTTCGCCACCGAAATGTTCGTAATCATCAATTCCACGCCGACGCGCATCAACAAGAGCCACCTCGTCGACCTGTACGAGCGGGTGTCCTGGGCCGAGCCACACCGCAAGTTCGCGTCGCGCATGGTGGGCGCGCTCTACAGCGAGGGCGACAGCCCGCTGCGCTACCGCATCAACCGCCTCGGCGGCCGCAGCCAGAAGGACAAGTGGATCCTGCAGGCCGAACTCTTCAACGAGCTGCAGCGCTGGACCAACCGCGAGTGGCGCAAGATCCAGGTCGCCGGCGGCAGCGCCAAGGAAGCCGGGCGCTACTACGGCATGCTGCGCGATTTTCTCAAGGCGGCCGAGCGCGTCTGGGACGACGCGTGGGGCCACGAGAACTACATGGTGACCCGGCCCGTGACCATCAAGGCAATGATCCGCGTCTGCGCGGACCTCACCCATGCGGATGCCGAGCCGGTCGAGGGGCGCGTCAACCGCTGGGAAAAGCGCCTGTCCCCGTGGCGCGAGCAGATCAAGGCTTTCCGCGCGGAAGGCTTTTACGAGCGCTTCCCCGCCAAGGGCGAGGTCGAGCGCGTGAGCCGGGTGCACAAGGAACTGGCGAAGATCGCGGGCATCGAGGTGCGGGCGGCGAAAGCGGGGGGGTAGGAACAGAGGGGGGGCTGCGCCCCCTCCCCGTTACCCCTCCCCCGAACTACCCGTTGGCGCGGGCTTCGAGGGCTGCGACGGCGGGCAGGGTCTTGCCTTCCAGGAACTCGAGGAACGCACCGCCGCCGGTGGAGATATAGGAAATCTTGTCCGTGACGCCGTACTTGGCGATCGCGGCCAGCGTATCCCCGCCCCCGGCGATCGAGTAGGCCTTCGAGTCCGCAATCGCGTGCGCCAGCGTTTCGGTGCCGTGACCGAACGCATCGAATTCGAAGACGCCTACCGGCCCGTTCCACACTACCGTACCCGCGTTCTTCACGATACGCGCCAACGCCAGCGCGCTCTGCGGGCCGATGTCGAGGATCAGATCGTCCTCGGCCACGTCGCGCGTGGCCTTGGCCTCGGCCTTGGCCGTGGCTGAGAATTCCTTCGCGCAGACCACATCGATCGGCAGGGGCACGCTGCCGCCCTTGCCCACGATCGAGGCCATCACCTTGTTGGCCTCGCCCGTCAGGTCGTGCTCGGCGAGCGACTTGCCGATGCGCGCGCCGGAAGCGAGGAGGAACGTGTTCGCAATTCCGCCGCCGACGATCAGCTGGTCCACTTTCTTCGCCAGCGAATCGAGGATCGTCAGCTTGGTGGAGACTTTCGATCCCGCGACGATCGCCACCAGTGGCCGGGCCGGGTTCGCGAGGGCCTTGCCCAGCGCATCGAGCTCCGCCGCGAGGAGCGGCCCCGCGCAGGCGACCGGCGCGAAGCGCGCCACGCCGTGCGTCGTGGCCTCGGCGCGGTGGGCCGTGCCGAAAGCGTCGTTCACGTAGATGTCGCACAGGGCGGCGATCTTCCTCGCCAGGCCTTCGTCGTCCTTCTTCTCACCGATGTTGAAGCGGCAGTTCTCCAGCATCACCACCTTGCCGGGCAGGACGGGCTCGAACTTGCCGCCGACCCAGTCGTGGATGAGGGGCACGTCCACGCCGAGCAGGCGGGACAGGTGCTTGGCGACCGGCGCGAGCGATTCGGCCTCCTCGAACTTGCCCTCCGTGGGGCGCCCCAGGTGCGAGACCAGCATGAGCCGCGCGCCATTCTCGAGGGCGTGCCGCACGCCGGGCAGCGCCGCGCGGATGCGGGTGTCCTCGGTGATCCGGCCATCCTGGAACGGCACGTTGAAATCGACCCGCACGAGCACGCGCTTGCCGTTGAGGTCGAGGTCGGTCATGCGCAGGAATTTCATGGTGCTAGCCCTTTTTCCTTGCGGCGAGGAATGCCGCCATCTGTGTCTGCGGCTCGCCGGATTCGTAAGCGCGCTTCTGGTATTTCTTCGCCGCCACGAGGATGTCGTCGAAATCGGCCTGCGTCAGTTCGCGCAGCCGCTCCTTGGTGAGGCGCAGTGCGTTCGGCGGCTGGCCGGCGAGCTGGCGAGCTGCTTCGAGCGCCTTCGCCAGCACGCCGGCGCGCGGCACGAGGTAGTTCACGAGGCCGATCTCGTAGGCGCGCTGGCCGCTGATGAACTCGCCCGTGAGCGACAGTTGCGCGTTGAGGCCTATCGGCAGGTGCCACATCATCTGCGACGTGCCGAGGATCGAGCCCAGGCCCGCCTTGACCTCGGGCTGGCCGATCTTGAGTTCCGGGTATCCCACGCGCAGGTCGCAGTACAGGCCGACCTGGTAGCCCGCGCCCGCGGCAACGCCGTTGTAGGCCGCCACCGTAGGCTTGTTGAGCGCGCGGATCGAGCCATACATCGCATGCTGGCGCGTGAACCAGTCGTCCACGTCCGCGGCCGTGAAACCGGCCGCCTCCTCGAGGTCCTGCCCCGCGGAAAAAGCACGCTCGCCCGAGCCGGTGATGACGATGCCGCGCACCGCGGGATCCGCTTCCAACCACGCCAGCATCGCCGGCAGCTCGCGGCGCATTTGCGCATTGACCGAGTTCATCGCCTCCGGCCGATGCAGCCGGATCACCGCGATCCCGCCGTCCTGTTCGACCAGGACCGTGGGCATTGCCTTGGACATTACTTCGCGCTCATGAACGCGATGGTCGTGTCCAGCATGCGGTTGGAAAAGCCCCACTCATTGTCGTACCACCCGCCTACCTTGACGAGTGTGCCTTCGGAGACCTTGGTCATCGTGGC
This sequence comes from Pseudomonadota bacterium, assembly GCA_031408275.1. Classification (GTDB taxonomy): domain Bacteria; phylum Pseudomonadota; class Gammaproteobacteria; order Burkholderiales; family SG8-39; genus SZAS-79. The sequence goes on along the minus strand of JANNWA010000463.1, from coordinate 88 downwards.
GTCGAAAGTGCACGAGGCCGGGTTGTGGTTGTAGTCGATCGAGACCAGCGGCTCCTTGGTGTAGTCGAGGATGCCTTTCATCGCGCCG